>JBAYAD010000129.1:0-7324 GCA_041669965.1 Selenomonadaceae bacterium | reverse complement strand
TACTATAATAAATACTATTTTATTATATTCTTTATTCTAAAAAAAAGAATGAAACATATGTCCTTGATTTGTTTTTAAAAACTTTTTTCTTTGGCATTATTATTGGGAATCTTGGATTGTAAAATGAAGTGCGACAACTAATAAAAAAATAGCTCACAGAGCTAACCTTTGTGTAGAATGAAGTTACCACACACCATTCGAAGGAGGCTATCCTATGAGCTGCCACCATTTTAACAGGTTTGACCGTGCACATATAGAAGCTCTTCATACTCTTAGTTTTTCAACTCGATAAATTGCTATACAGACGAAACGGCATCATTCCAGTATTGCATGTGAATTAGTTCGCAACACAACGGGAAACACCTATCTAGCAGAAGATGTTCATCAAAGTTATGCGAACCGAAGAACTGATTCAAAACCTCACGGCAAGTATAATAAAACAATAGCTGATGTGATTGAAGAAAAACTAGGTTTAACCTGATTACCTGAGCAAGCTGCGCAAACAGCTACCCTTGGAAAAGTCGGCTTTAAAACCATTTATAACTGGATGTATCAAGGTGAACTTTCCCTAGATGAAAAGGTGCTTCGACACAAAGGAAGTCGCCGCCGTCCACCAGAAAAGCGTGGCAAATTTGCAGTAGGTCTATCGATTTCGGATCAACCTGAAGAAGTGGAATGCCGGTAGATATTTTGGCATTGGGAGCTTGATCCTATAGTTTCAAGCCGTGGTGAAAGCAAAGGTTGTTTTGCTACATTTGTAGAACGAAAAAGCCGTCTATATACTACTCTAAAAACGCATGACCGTTTTTCCTATAGTATGTAAAAAGCGATTGAATATCTTTAGTATTTTATTTTTAAAAGAATTTAAACAGTAATGACAGATCGGGGTAAAGAGTTTTCCTGCTTCAAATTGATAAAAGAGAAATTGGGAATTGAAATGTATTTTGCAGACACTTACTGTTCCTGGCAACGAGACAGCAATAAAAATTCCAATGGATTGCTCAGATAATTTTACCACAGGAAGACAGATCTTTCGCTGGTAAATAAAGAGGAACTTATGCACAATCTATTTTTGATTAACTCAAGGCCACGAAAATGCCTGGGCTGGAAATCTGCTATTGAAGTCTTTCTACACTAAGTGTCGCACTTGATTTGACAATTTACCTAATGAAAAAAGAAAGCTGGCGCAAAAGTGAAAAATCACTTCATGCGACAGCCCGGTCTCTTTTTAAGATATTCAGTTATTAGTTCTTCAAAGATTTTATTTACTCTGATGTTTTGTTTCGCTGCTTCTATCTTTAGTTGGCGAATAAGTTCCGGATTAAGCGTTACAGTAAATCTTTTTTCTGACATACACAACCTCCATAAATTGTTTTGCTAAATTAAGTATAATACAAATAAGTAAATACGTATATAGAATTAAAATAGTGAGGGAAAATGCAGTGTGGTTTATTTGATAGAAATTGTATTTATTTTGGCAAAGGACAGCCGTTAGAAAGAGGCTGCTGTTGCTTGCACTAAACGGAATAAGAGAAGATGCGATTATGAAAAAACAAGAATGTATAATAGCTGATAGTTCTGCATGACAAGGATAAAGTTAAAGATGTAAGTTTTGTATGCATGGGTTGCTGAATGGTGACATAATAGTTTGTTTACTATGTCTTGACCACACTTTGACAACAGTCTATAATGAAATGTATTGTATTCATAGTAATACAAATAGAAAATATGTTGTAAAACATGAAAAACATATAGAATTAAACATAAATAATATGGTAAAATTATATGGATTATTTAAAAACACAAAGTCCTTATTTTAGTGGGGGTAGATTAGTTTGAAGTATATGAGTGGTACAGAACTGCGCGAAAAATATTTGCAGTTCTTTGTTGAAAAAGGTCATCTGCGACTAGCAAGTGCATCTTTAGTTCCGGAAAATGACCCGACTTTATTGATGGTTGGTGCAGGTATGGCACCTTTTAAGCCTTTTTTTACAGGAAAGATGCAGCCGCCGTGCACGCGTATTACGACAAGTCAGCGCTGCGTACGTACAGGTGATATTGAAAATGTAGGTCGTACGGCCAGACATCAGACGTATTTTGAGATGTTAGGAAATTTTTCATTTGGTGATTATTTCAAACATGATGCAATTAACTGGGCATGGGAATTTCTTACGGAAGTCGTTGAATTGCCGAAAGACAAGCTTTGGGTAACGATTTATCCGAAAGATGATGAAGCTTATAAGATATGGACAGAAGAAGCTGGTGTAGATCCCTCCCATATTGTTAAGCTGGATGATAATTTTTGGGAAATTGGACCGGGACCGTGTGGTCCTGATTCCGAAATTCATATTGATCTTGGTGAAGACCGCGGTTGTGGTAAGCCGGATTGTGCTGTTGGTTGTGACTGTGATCGTTTTCTTGAAATATGGAATCTCGTGTTTACGCAGTATGACCGTACGGAAACAGGGGAATACAATCCACTGGCTCATAAAAATATTGACACGGGCTGTGGTCTTGAACGTCTTGCATCTGTTGTCCAGGGTAAGAGAACGAATTTCGAAACAGATCTTCTTTATCCAATTATCGAGTACGCAGCTAAGGTATCTGGTATAACATATGGTAATGATGAAACGAAGGACATTTCGCTCAAGGTTATTGCGGATCACGCGCGCAGTATGGCAGTCATGATTATGGATGGAATTCTGCCATCAAACGAAGGGCGTGGCTATGTTTTGCGTCGCATTCTGCGTCGTGCAATTCGTCATGGCCGGATGCTTGGCATCACAGGTAAGTTTCTTATGGGTGCAGTTGATGCAGTTATAAAAATTTATGATGGTGTACCTGATTTTGATGCACTTATAAAAAAACAGGATTATATTAAAAAAGTTATCAGTATAGAGGAAGATCGTTTTCATGCAACACTTGTCCAGGGGATGGAGCTTCTAAATGGTCATATTGACGATCTTAAGAAAGCAAATACGACGGTTCTTGTTGGCGAAGTTGGATTTAAGCTTTATGATACCTTTGGTTTTCCTTGGGAACTTACAGAGGAAATACTTCATGAAAATAGTATGACCCTTGATAAAGACGGTTTTGATATAGCAATGCAGCAGCAACGTGAACGTGCCAGAGCTGCGCGTCAGGCCAATCAGCGTGTAGCAATACCGGATTTGCGAGAGCTTGACACGAAACAGCTTACAATAGATACTTTGGCAACAGAGGCAGCTGTTGTCTGCATTTGGAAAGATGGCAAGATGGTAGAAGAACTTCAAGATGGTGAAGAAGCTGGTATTATTATTAATGTTACACCATTCTATGCAGAAGGTGGTGGTCAGGTTGGTGATGAAGGTACCTTTGTTAGTGAACTTGGCAAAATTACGATTTCTAATGCGAAGAAACTGCCGGATGGAACAATTTATCATATTGGGTATGTAGAAGAAGGTATGCTTAGGATTGGCGATATGGTGAAAATCACAATTAATCATGCCAAAAAAATTGCTTCAGCACGCAATCATACGGCTACGCATCTTTTACAAGCCGCACTCAAACGCGTTGTTGGTGAACAAGTCAATCAGGCCGGTTCTTTTGTCAGTGCAGATCGTCTGCGTTTTGATTTTTCGAATTTTGAACCAGTCAGCGATCAGCAGCTTTGCGATGTTGAAGAGCTTGTCAATGAACAAATTCTTATGGGCAAGGATGTAGAAATTTCACAAATGTCTCAAGAAAAAGCAAAAAAGCTGGGGGCAATGGCACTTTTTGGTGAAAAATATGGTGATATCGTTCGTGTTGTTTCTGTCAGAGATTTCAGCATGGAACTCTGTGGCGGATCGCATGTCAAAAACATCGGGCAAATTGGTATGTTTAAGATCGTAGGGGAAACGGGCATTGCGTCAGGTGTACGTCGTATTGAAGCGATTACGGGAAAAGCTGCTATCGATTATATGAATGGCAAGCTTCAAATACTCAGTGAAGCAGCCTGTAAACTTAAAGTTCATATTGATGAGGTACCTTTGCACATCGATAAGATGCTTGCTGCTGAAAAAGAACTGCAGCAAGCTGTTGCTGCAGTAAGAGAAGAAAAAACAAAGGCTGATGTGCAAAAGCTTCTCATGGATGTACAGTTGTATGGTGATGTGAACGTTATTGTGGGTAAGGCAAATGCTGCTGATATAGATCAGCTTCGTACGATTGCGGATATGGCTTGTAATAAGGTTGAATGTGGTGTAGCCGTTTTGGCAGCGGTTCATGATGGCAAGGTCAATCTTGTCGTCAAGGCAAGTAAAGAAGCAGTTTCTAAGGGCATTCATGCTGGTAAGATTATCAAGGAAGTAGCGAAGATTGTTGGTGGTGGTGGTGGTGGCCGCCCCGATATGGCACAGGCTGGTGGTAAGCAGCCTGAAAAATTGCTACAGGCTTTTGAAGAGGCACATGAAGTTATTCAGTTGCAAATCAAGTGATATATATTTTGAAAAAGAGTAGATAAATAAAGCTTAAAAAAGAATTTTATGGGTGCGCAGCTCTTTTTAAGGGTAGACGCACCCATTTCTTGACATTATTTGGCAAAAGTTTCTATAATGAAAAAGCATAATAGACGATTTATCAAGATTATAATGCTTAGCAGGAGGGTATGTTTTGGAAGTTGATATTAGTAAAAAAGTAAATTATTTTATAAAATATGGTCTTATAGGTGCCGTTATCGTGGCATTTTTGTGTGCAACAGGTGTGTGGTACTATCATCAGCATCATCAATATTTTACAGTCTATGATGCGCAAGTTGCAAGCACACTTGTCGGGACGAAAGCGCAAACTGCTGGAACCATTGAAAAGCTGGTTGTAGCTGATGGAGATCATGTGGAAGCAGGGGATGTTATTGCTCAGATCAAGGTTAACATAACAGAAGAGCAGATACAGCAATTGCAGCAGACTGTCGATCTTTCTAAAAAGAATCTGCAAGAGGTCAAAGCCGGCGTGACAGTGCCTGGGCCAGCCGTGAACAGTGGTGGTGGTCGTAGTGGTGGCGGAGATACTGTGGCTGCACAGGCAGAGCTTGATCGTGCAGCAACGGCGTTAGAACGTATGAATCAACTTTACGCAATTGGCGCAATAAGTGCTGTACGGCGAAATCAGGCAGCAGCAGATTATTCAGCTGCGCAGTCTGCGCTTGCAGCAGCACAAAATACAGTTGTGTCGGTGCCTTCTACAACGTATCAGAGTTCAATACAGGAGGCAAGCAGTCCGGAAGTTATAAAAAATGCTGAATTGCAAGTTAAACAGGCTCAGATGGCTCTTGATACAGCAAAAAAAAATGTCAGTGCAACAGAAATTCTTGCACCGGTAGCTGGTACCGTATATTATACGGATGTTGCTGAAGGATCAGAAGTTAAGCCAGGACAGATTATTGTGAATATTGGTGATGCCGATAAGATGTGGCTGGAAATTCATCTTACAGCCGATCAACATAGTAAGATACGTTTGGGTGAGTTTGTTTCATACACGATTGAAAATCATAAATTACAGGGTACAATCTTTGATCTTGGAACTGCAGCGGACGCGTCTGATGATTCTGATGCAGCGACGGAGGGAACATCAAATACAGAAGCGAGTACAACTTCAACAAATGATGATGGCAGGTTTATCAGTAAAATATCCTTGCCGACGGATATTGATTTTAATCTAAAACCCGGAATGAAGGGGATTGTAAAGTTACTTATACAATAACATTGTTGTAGAATGACACATGCAAAAAAAGCATGTGTCATTTATTATAATCTGTGTTATAATAAAACCATATTTTCACAATGTAAAGGGATAAAGAGAAAAAAATAAACTATGTGAGGTGTCTAAATGGTAAATCCCAAATTAAAGGATGATTTAAACGATCAATTGTGTGCGGCGGTGTTGCTCTTAAAAAATACAGAAGAGTGTTATCAGTTTCTTGAAGATATATGTACAGTGAGCGAAATCAAGGCACTTTCTCAGCGTTTTGAGGTTGCTCGGATGTTGCAGGGGGGACATACCTATGACGATATCGTCGATCGTACGGGTGCAAGCACAGCAACAATCAGCCGCGTGAAGCGATGCTTGAATTATGGTGCGGATGGTTACAAAACTATTTTAGAGCGACTGTCCAAAACACAAAAAGAAAAGAAGTATTGATAGGAGACTACAACACAATGCAAAAAAGTGAATTGACTTTAGAGATACCATATGGAACTAGAGATTTTTTACCGCGTGAAGCTGCAGAAAAAAGGGCAATTGAGTCGGCAATTGCCGATACCTTTGCAAAGTGGGGCTATGATGAGGTTGTTACACCGACAATTGAGTTTCTTGATACATTGACAAGCGGCAATGGTAGTGTTGTTGAACCGCATATGTTCAAGTTTTTTGATAAGAATAACCGTACACTGGCACTGCATCATGAAATGACAACACCGATTGCCCGTGTTGTAGCAAGCCGGTTACGTGATGAGGTATTGCCATTAAAACTTTCTTATATAAGCAGTGTCTATCGCTATGAGCAGGCACAAACAGGCCGCCAGTGTGAGTTTTATCAAGCTGGTGTTGAGCTTATAGGCAGTGCGAATGCATCGGCTGATGCGGAAATTATTGCCTTAGCTATTGCTGGACTGCGACGTGCAGGATTGGAAAATTTCCAGATTTCTCTTGGGCAGGTTGAATTCATTAATGGCATTATGCAACAGGTTCGTCTTACGGACAAGCAACAGGAAGCAATTAAGTATTCAATGGAAAAAAGAGATCTTGTTGGCCTCGGTACTATTGTTGATGGTGTTGATTTGCCAAAAAACTCGAAAGATATTCTGAAAAAGATTCCTTTATTAAATGGTACGGAAGAGATGATTAAAGAAGCTTATGATATGGTTGTGAACGAACAAAGTCGTCGGGCACTTGATAACCTTTGTGAAATATATCGTTTGCTTAAATCGTATGGTGTGGCGAGATACGTGAATTTCGATTTGGGTGTTATTCGCGATTTTGGTTATTATACGGGTATGGTATTTGAAGCTTATACACCTGGACTTGGATTTCCCCTTTGCGGTGGTGGACGATACGACCATATGCTGTCTGATTTTGGCAGTGCTTGTCCGGCAACGGGTTTTGCTCTTGGTATTGAACGCATTATGCTGGCATTAGAACGTGAAGGTTTACCAAAACCAAAAATAAAAAAAGAAGTCTATGTTGCTTATGAAGAAGGCAATATTGTTAAGGCACTGGAAAAGGCTGGTGAACTGCGTAAAGCCGGTAAGGTTGTTGAACTTGCTTTGGCAGCTCAAACGCTGAAGGCAACCGGAACATATAAGGAAAC
>JBAYAD010000128.1:0-7332 GCA_041669965.1 Selenomonadaceae bacterium | reverse complement strand
CGTTCTATTCCATATCCTTACTATATAACGACTGGCAGTGAATATAAAGCCCTTTGCCTAAATTTAATCCAATTCTAATACAATTATAAGTCTGCTATAATCTGCAAAAATATTTTTCTTGTTTTTTTGCTAACGCTTTGTCCAGAAACTTTTCCTTCTGCACAACAAATCGTTCGTGCAAACCACTGCCAACTTCTTCTTTTTCATCAAAAGCCATTACACGAAATATCAGTTTACGCCCCTCAATGGCTGTAAGTGTTGCTTCAGCCCGCACTTTAATACCAATAGGCGTAGCGGCTGTATGTTGAATGTCCATACGAATTCCCACACTTGTCCACCCCTCCGGCAATGCGGCTTCTGTCATCTCTGCTGCCGCCTTTTCCATGAGTGCCCCCATTGCCGGTGTTGCATAAACCGGCAGCGTACCGCTGCCCATCGCGAGTGCCGTATTCTGCTCCGTAACCACAACTACAGCTTCATTCATCACACCGATTTTTATATCAATTTCCACTTTAAATAACCTCTCTCCTTTTTCTTTAAATCTTTTCTTATTTTTCCGTTTCCTGCAAAAACATTTTTCTGAGCAAAACCATCAAATGCTGTCCACTACTCGATAAAGTTCGGTTTTTTAGCCAGGCAATAACCGTATGCGTTGATATCTCCGGTTCAACAAGTTTCTTATAGACAAGATTTTCTTCATTTAAAAGACTTTGCGAAGATGCGGGTACAAGTGCCATCCCAATTCCAATCTTCGTCCAAAGAACGTTCTGCAAAATACTATCACTCACACAGACTACCTGCGGCTCAAAATTCAGCTTTCTGCACTGTGCGAAAAAGATCGTCTTCCATCGCAATGGAATGATAAGCGGCTGATCACGAAGCTCTTCAACACGCACCAGATCGGGGTCAGCTCCGCAGATGCAGCGCGATTTATGCATAACCATAACAAGCGGTTCCTGCGGCAGCGTAATCGAATCATATACGTTGGGATCAACTTGCGTACGCGTGATACCGATCTCGATAATGCGATTGTCGAGAAGCTCCAGTATGCGTGCCCCTTCACCTTCCCAAAGTTGGAACGTCACCAACGGATAGCGGCGATGAAATTCTCTAATCAAATTGGGCAGCAGCATAGCTCCTGATGTCGTAATCGTTCCGAGTGTAATTGAACCGGCAACCCCTGATCCAATAGCCGTAATCTCACGCACCGTACCATCAACCATACCAAGAATGTTCTCAACCCGCGCATAGAGCAGTCGGCCAGCCTCTGTCATACGAATACGGCGGCTGCCACGCTCAAAAAGCTGCACCCCGAGAGATTCCTCTAAACGTTTCATCTGTCGGCTCAGTGCCGGCTGGGCAACATCAAGTCGAAGTGCCGCATGACTGATATTTCCTTCTTCAATAATCGCATAAAAAGACTGCATATCTTTGATTTCCATAAAAACTCTTCTTTCTATTCTTTTTAAATATAGCACATATGTATTTAAGTTAGTTTTTTTATACTTTCTATTGTGCTATACTTGCAATTGTTTCGCAAGAGGAAATTGCAATTTCTTTTATATTATCTCAAAGAAGGTTTTAGTATGATACATAATGAATTATCTTCCAACGCCTGGAAGCAAACTTTTGCCGTGATGTGGCTTGCACAGTTCATTGGCATGAGTGCGATTACGGGCGTTGTTTCTTTTCTCCCACTCTATGTCACACAGCTCGGCGTCACCGATACTTCCTCTCTTGGCCTCTGGGCTGGTATACTTATGGGTGCAACCTCATTCTGTGCCGCAGTTTCCAACCCTTACTGGGGCGCCATTGCCGACCGTAAAGGACGCAAAATGATGGTAGAGAAAGTTCTGTTTGTCTTTGGTCTGCTCATGATGTGTATGGCCTTCGTCACGAATGTCTACGAACTACTGCTTCTGCGTGTCTTTCAGGGACTCTGCGGCGGTTTTGTTGCATCAGCTACAGCGCTTGGCATCAGCATGACACCAAAGCACAAAATTCCGTTTGCTGTTGGCATGTTCCAGACCGCCCTTATCGTTGGCGGTGCGGTTGGCCCAATGCTTGGCGGCATCATTGCCGATGCCTTCGGCTATCGGCTGCCCTTTATCGTATTTGGAGTACTCTGCCTGCTGACGCTTATCATTATCCGCTTTTCTGTACACGAACATTTTGTCCCCATTGAAAAAAAGGATCAAAGCTCTATCAAAGATACACTGCACGATCTTTGGTCCATAACAGATCTCAGACTTATGCTCATCGTGCTTTTCCTCGCACAATTTGCGATGCAGAGCATTGGTCCGATTCTGCCGATTTACATTCAGAGCATGGTCAGCGGCACAGATACACTCGCCAGCATCTCAGGAACAATCATTGCTATTGGCGGGATTACGAGTGCCATCGCTTCTGCTTCAATGGGCCTCTTTTCGAGAAAATTTTCCCATTACCAAATTTTAGTTGTTGCAGCCATGCTTTGTGCAATTACTTTTATCGGTCAGCTTGCTGCAGCAAATGTCTTTATGCTCGGCCTGCTGCGTGCGGTTAACGGTTTCTGCATTGGTATGATGATTCCAAGTGCCAATACCATCGTCACCTACCTTATTCCGGAAGAACAGCGCGGTGCAGCCTATGGTGTAACTGGTGGAGCGGCTCTTATGGGCAACGTTCTCGGTCCGCTCTGTGCCGGTCTGTTCTCCATTGTCCTTGGCATCACCTCAATCTTTTGGGTTACCTCATTACTTTTTCTTGCTGTTTTTGGTCTGCTGTTCCATCATATAAGAGTAACTTCCACTAAAACATACAATACAGCAATCAATCATTAAGCGATATACGATATACAAAAAGCCCGACTGCGATTTCTTTTACAAATCAGCAGTCGGGCTTTTTGTATTTATTATAGATCAAAATAAGGTTACCGCCATATAGATTGCCGTCCCCCAGATGACTACAGACGATCCTTTTTGCAGCCAGAGCATTTTATCTGCCAGATTCTTCATCATACCAAACCAATGTCCGGCAAAACCCAGACCCGTAAACCAAAGCCAGGAGACAAGGATGGTTGCCAGTGTAAACATCACTTTGCTCTCTGCCTCATACTGCAGTGAACCTGTTCCTATGACTCCGATGATATCAAGAAAAGCATATGGGTTCAAAAGTGAAACCGACAGAGCAAAAACAATCTGTTTACGTGTGGAAAAACTCTCGCCCTCCATAAAATCCGTTTTTACAGCAGCATGCCAGTTTACATAGCCCATATAAAGTAAAAATACGATACCGACAGATACAAGAATCGTTTTCAACAGCGAAAAATGAAAAATCAATACCGACACACCACTCACTGATAGAAGAATCATTCCCGTATCACAAAGTGCCGCTGTAACAATCGCCGGAAATGCTTTATAATATATTGGCTGCATAACGCCTTGCTCAAAAACAAAAAGATTCTGGACCCCCAGCGGCAGGATAAGCCCCAAAGCCAGACAAAACCCATGAATAAATGCTGTAAGCAAAAAAACCACCTCTCTACTATAGCTATTATAAAGAAATTTTTTTAGACTGTATCCTCCCAATTGGATTGTTTTTATACCATCCAATTGCTATAATCTTATGTAACAGGCAAAGTAAAGTTCAGCCAGGCAGCCAGCGTCTCTATTGAAAAACATCAGACTCGGATTTGCCCCGTTAAACCACACTTCAAACACTACTTTTTAGCAGGAGATGAATTTATGCTTTCAATTGACTGGCTTCCCAGTAAAAACGACAGTGTACCACTCTACCGTCAAATTTTTCTCTATATACGCAACAAAATCATCACAGGACAGTGGCCTGTCGGCAGCAAGCTGCCAGCACAGCGCCTGCTTGCCCCTGCGCTTCATGTCAATCGCAGTACACTGCAGGCTGCACTTGATGAACTTATTGCCGATGGTTTTCTCAAAAGTCGTATTGGCAGCGGCATTACGGTCAGCAATAATACGTGGGCTGAGTATACGGCGGAGCACCCGCCAAACTGGAACAGCTACCTTTCTTCCGGCACTTATCTGTCGAATATCCCTGTCATACAGCAAATCAATCAACGCGAATTCGATAAAGATATCATCCGTCTTGGTACGGGTGAACTCGCACCTGATCTTTTGCCAAATCAACAGTTACGGCACATAATCCAAAGCAGTGCCAGCAAAATCAAATCTTTTGGCTACCAGGAACCACGCGGCCTGCCAGAACTTCGTCAGGAAATCAGCCGTCATCTGCAAAGTTACGGCATTGAAGCAGCCTCTTCCGGTATTCTTGTTGTTTCCGGAGCACTGCAGGCCTTGCAGCTTATTTGCTTCGGATTGCTTTCCTCCGACGACTACATGTTCGTTGAGCGACCGTCCTACCTTTTATCCCTGAAACTATTTCGTTCGCTGCATCTTCACTTTTCTGAGCTTCCTGTAGAACGTGACGGTTTGTCCATTGATGCCCTGCGCCAGCAGCAGCGTCATCATCGTCACTCCCTTCTTTATACAATTCCAACCTTTCATAATCCAACTGGAACACTTATGCCGCTTGCTCGTCGGCAGGAACTTCTCCAGCTCTGTCGTGAACTGCGTCTGCCAATTCTCGAAGACGATGTCTACCGTGATCTCTGGATTGATAAAAAGCCGCCCCCTCCGCTAAAATCACTTGATACAGCCGGCAGTGTCCTCTATGTCAGCAGTCTTTCAAAATCCATCGGCCCGGGCCTGCGCATCGGTTGGATCGCCGGTCCTGAACCGATCATTGAAAAACTTGCTGACCTCAAAATGCAGCACGACTACGGCTGCAGCACACTCTCCCAGCAAGTCGCCGCCGAATGGCTTTCCGGTGGCTATGAGGAAGATCATCTCTGCCGTCTGCGAAAAAAGCTGCGTCTTCGCCGTGATCTTACAAACACTTTGCTGCATAAGCACTTTGCCGATCTTGCCGATTGGGACCTTCCGCAAGGCGGTTTCTATATATGGCTGCGATTTAAATCGCCTCTCTCCATGCACCGTCTTTTTCATGCCGCTCTCGCCAAACATATCCTGCTGAATCCCGGTAATATCTACGATAACCTGGCAAGTTCCAGCCTCCGCATTTCCTACGCGTATGCCACCCCCAAAGAACTGCATCACGCCATCGCTGCCCTTGCTGAAATCGTCCAGACGCTTTAAATTCACTTTGCAAAAAAATAGAAATGCACACAAAAAAATATGTGCATTCCTACTTTTTATTTTATAAGCCTTATAATATTATCCATTGCAATCGCAAGATTTTCTTTGCTGTGCAATGCCGCTTCCTTGAACGGCATTGGCATACGATTGATGCTGAACACGGCCGTAACCCCCTGCTCGTAGGCACCATCTATTCCATCACCGATTGCACCAACAACACAGACAAGCGGTACGCCTGCTTTCTTTGTTCGCTGAGCCACACCAAGAACGACCTTGCCGCGCAGAGACTGCGCGTCAATTTTACCTTCACCGGAAAACACCATATCCGCATCCTGCAGTAAATCATCGAAACCAACCGTATCAAGAACTGTCTCAATACCCCGCTGTAAGCTGCTGCTAAAGAAAGCAACCGTTCCCGCGCCCATACCGCCTGCCGCGCCCGCACCTGCCAGTGCAAGAACCTCCCTGCCAGTACTCTGCTTTATCACAGCCGCCATATGCGCCAGCCCTTTATCAAGCAAATCTACCATAGCAGCGTCCGCACCCTTTTGCGGACCAAAAACTGCTGCGGCTCCCTCCACTCCGCATAGAGGATTATCAATATCACACATTGTGACACACTCGACGTTTTCAAATTTCTTCTTCACTGCAGACAAGTCAATCGACACAATCTGCTGCAGCGTTGCACCCGTCGGTACAAATTCTTCTCCCGCATGATTTTTAAACACCGCGCCAAGTGCCGCAGCCGCGCCGCAGCCGCCATCATTTGTTGCGCTGCCACCGAGTCCGATTACTATTTTTTTACAGCCATGCAGCAGTGCATGATGCATGATCTCGCCGACACCATAGGTCGTTGCCTTTTCCACTTGCCGGCAATCCCCCACCAGTGGCAGCCCGGCGGCAGCTGCCATTTCAATCACTGCCACATCACCCGGCAGCCAGCCATAAAACGCTTCCACCTCTTCAAAGAAAGGCCCCTGCACCCTGACCGGAATCTTTTTACCGCCTACAGCCTGCAAAAACGCATCCACCGTACCTTCTCCGCCATCGGCAACTGGTACACAAACTACTTTTGCCGCCGGACAGTGATAATGAATTGTCTGCTCCATCACAGAGCACACCTCAATTGACGACATCGTCCCCTTAAATGAATCCGGAATTAATATGATTTTTTTCATACGCCTGCTCCTCTATATAAACATTTGCTGTTATGCCAACGAACAGATGGAATTATCGATCTGTTCTGTTAATTCATAGTATACACGAGGCAGCATCATTTCGTCTATATTACACGAAACACAAAACATAACAACATAATGGTTTATGTACCATTATGTTGTCATGTTTCAAGCTCTTTAAAAAACAGCATCGCCATATAAAACACAGGTGTATAGCGCAGCTGGCGCACATCGTACCCCGTTAAACGCTCCAGCTTTTTAAGCTTATATTGCAGCGTGTTCTTGTGAATATACAGACGTGCTGCGGCCTCTGCTATCGACCCGTTTGCAGCAAAATATACTTCCAGCAGTCCAATCCATTGACAACGTTCCTCATAACTGCAGCCAGCAAATATCTTTTCCAAATACTCCGCCTTAACCTTTTTAGGAATTTCACCGATAAAAAGTTCCAACGAGATCTGCTCATAAGCCAGAATATTCTCCTGTGAAATCATTGCCGATCGCCACGATTTATTTGCCTGTACATAAGCGTTATGAACATCTGCAGCTCTTCCATCTATACCAACGGCCAGACACACACCAAATCGTTTATCGACCATTGCACAAAGCAGCTCGGCAAATTCCTTCATCTTTTGATCAGAACAGTCACGCAGCAGCAGAATCTGCCGGGCTGTGTTCCTGAAAACAATATTCCCCGTTTCCCGCATCGCAATCACAGCAATCGCATCTTCCACACGCTCCATAAGCTTTTGCCCCTTCATCGTGTTTACATAGTGTGCCAAATCGCGAACGCTCACCACCATCACCCGGCGCAGCATCGTAATGTCAATACCAAGCGCTATTCCCCGCTCTATAAGACTCTGCTCCTGCAGCAGACCATTTTCCAATACCCATTCTTCCAGGAAACGACTGTGTACACGCAGGTCGAGCCGCTTCTCATCTTCCTCTGTCTTTTCCCGAATCAGTATTTCTGTCATCTTCTT
>JBAYAD010000127.1:0-7361 GCA_041669965.1 Selenomonadaceae bacterium | reverse complement strand
CGGTTCGCTGGAAAATCGTTTGCGTTTTGCGCGTGAAGTTGTTGAAGAAATCAAACAGCGCTGTGGCAAGGATTTTCCAGTCGCATTGCGGTTTAGTCTTAAGAGTATGATAAAAGACTGGCGCGAGGGTGCGCTCCCAGGGGAAAAGTTTGAGGAAAAAGGCCGCGATATAGAGGAAGGCCTGCAGGCGGCGAAGCTTCTTGTGAGCTACGGCTATGACGCACTGGATACTGATGTGGGAACTTATGATGCATGGTGGTGGAACCATCCGCCAATGTATCTTGCCAAAGGTGTATACCGCGAATATTGCCAGAAGGTTAAGGAAGTCGTTAATGTGCCCGTGCTGTGTGCAGGACGCATGGATAATCCGGATATGGCATCAAAGGCAGTTGAGGATGGCTCCTGTGATATTGTGAGTCTCGGACGTCCGCTGCTCGCAGATCCTGACTACGTAAACAAGCTGCGGGCGGGTAAAACAGCAGAAATACGTCCGTGCATCTCCTGTCAGGAAGGCTGTATGGGACGCATTCAGGAATATTCAATGATTAATTGTGCAGTCAACCCGCAGGCGGCGCGTGAGCGGGTTACGGCCTATGAGCCTGTCTGCGGCAGCAAACATGTGATGATTATCGGCGGTGGTGTAGCTGGTTGTGAGGCGGCACGTGTACTGGCTCGGCGCGGTCATCGCCCGGAGCTTTTTGAAAAGGGAACCCGACTCGGAGGTAACCTGATTCCGGGTGGTGCGCCTGATTTTAAGCAGGACGATATTGCACTTGCGGATTGGTATGCGACTATGCTTAAAAAACTTGAAGTTCCGGTGCATCTGCACACCGAGGTAACAAAAAAGGAAGTGCTGGAAGGCATCTGGGATACCGTGATTGTGGCTTCTGGCTCGAAACCAAAGGTGTTTTCGCTTGGCGACGATGCCCATGTTTATACGGCGGAACAAGTGTTGCTGAATCAGAAAGACTGCGGCCAGACTACGGTGATTATCGGCGGAGGCCTGGTAGGATGTGAACTGGCGCTCTGGCTTGCAGAACAGGGAAGAAATGTCACGATTGTTGAAGCTCTGGATCAGCTTATGGCGGTTAATGGGCCTTTGTGCCACGCAAATAAGGATATGCTGGCCCGGCTTGTGCCATACAAAGGTGTCAAAACGATCACAGGTGCCTGCGTCAAAAGTTACAAGCAGGGGGCACTGGCCTATGTGCATGATGGTAAAGAGGAAAAGATTAGTTGTGACAGTGTTATACTCGCCGTAGGCTATCGCGAAAATAACAGTCTTTATAAGGAATTGGAATTTGAAGTTCCAGAGATTTATCTCTTGGGTGATGCAAAAAAGGTTTCCAATATCATGTATGGAATATGGGACGCTTTTGAGGTTGCTAATCATATTTGATCAGACGATGAATAGAATAAAGGGTACTGCTTTAGCGGACATATTCCGTCGGCAGTATCCTTTCTTTATTCTGTCATGGCTGATCCTTTTGTTATAGTGGCTGTACATGTTTTTATAGATTCCAAGTTTAAATTCCGGAGAAGTTTTCAATAAATTTTTCAGCAAGAGAAGAAAGATATCGATCTTTAGCCCAGATAGCTGTGATTTTAGTTTTCATTTTTTCATTATTGATTTCTTTATAGGATAAATTTTGATTGGCAGCAAGATGAAAAGAAGATTTTGGTACAACTGCAATGCCAAAACCGGCATTGGCCCAAAGCAGTGATGTTCTGGCATCATCATTTTTGCAGGCAATGTTCGGTTCAAAATTATTTTCTACGCACATTTCATGGATTAAGAATTCAAAACGACGATAGATAATGAGCGGCCTGTTGTTTAGTTCCCAAAACGGAATGGAGGTTTCACCGGGACTCCAGTCGTAGGCTTTTGTCATAGCGGCAATCATAGGCTCTGAATCCAAATATTTGCAATGAAAAGCTGCGCTTTTAAAAGGTGTGCGGACAATGCCAACCTCAATAATTCCTTTTGTCAATAAATCAATAAGATGAAACGTATTGCCCTCATGAATTTCAAATTTGACGCCGGGGTAGTCTTTATGAAAGTTGGACAGCCCTTTTGTTAAAAGAATACTGCCAGAAGAGGAAACAGTGCCCAGCTTTAATGTACCATTAAAGCCTCGTTTAAAATCATCAATTTCCTTGATGGTGGAAGCTGATAACTCAAGAATTTGACGTGCCCGGTTAAGGAGAAGTTTTCCGGCATCTGTAAGCTGTACCTGACGCGGGCCGCGATTTAAAAGTTTTACGCCCAGCTCATTTTCCAGAAGCTTTAATTGTTGACTAAGTGGTGGCTGCGCCATTCGAAGTTTTTGTGCTGCTGATGTAATTTGTCCTTCCTCAACGATGGTGAGAAAATATTTTAGTTGCCGTATGTCCATAAAAACACTCCTTTATCCATACTTTTTTAATATGTAAGGCAGACCGAACAGATACTTTTAATATGGGAAATAAGATGTTATAATCATAGCTGGAAATTGCAATCAAGGCAATAGGTTTTGTGTAATGATTACATAAATAAGGGATGATGAAATTGTTTAAATTAGCATTTTTCTTAAAAGCGTATAAAAAAGAATGTATTGTTGGGCCAATTTTTAAATTGTTTGAAGCTGTTTTAGAGTTGCTTTTGCCGACGATGATGGTTTTTATGATCAATAATGGTGTTGCCAATCGTGATACCGGATATGTCTTAAAAATAGGCGGCATTATGTTGTCAATGTCAATTCTGGGCTTTGGCTGTTCGATGGTTTGTCAATATTATGCAGCAAGAGCGTCACAGGGCGTTGGGACAAGCCTTAGAAATACGCTGTATCAGCATATAGGGAATTTTTCTCATGCTGAAATTGATAGATTCGGCACATCGTCTTTGATCAATCGGATAACGAATGATGTCAATCAGCTGCAGCTGGCGGTGGCGATGATGATTCGACTGGTTGTGAGAGCACCGTTTATCTGTATTGGAGCTATTGTAATGGCGATGATGCTGGACTTTAAATTGTCTATGATTTTGGTTGCGGCTGTACCGATTTTTGCCTTGATCTTGTATTTTATCATGACAAAAAGTTCGGTTTTGTATCGGCTCTATCAGAAAAATCTGGATCGGCTGGCCATTGTGCTCAGGGAAAATCTTTCCGGTGTGCGGGTTATTCGCGCATTTGCTAAAACCCGTCAGGAAAAAAAGCGATTTCATCAGTCGAACGATGATTTGATGATGACAGCAATTCATATAGGAAAGATATCGGCACTTTTAAACCCGATGACTTCTTTTATCATGAATGGCGCTATTGTCATTATCCTTTGGGTGGGGGGGATGCATATCAATGAGGGGGCTTTATCAAAAGGCGAAATTATTGCATTTGCTAATTACATAACGCAAATTTTATTGGCACTTATTGTTGTATCCAACCTTGTCGTTATTTTTACCAAAGCTGCTGCCTCGGCGGCTCGTGTTCAGGAAATTTTAGCCACAGCGCCTTCGATTACAAGTATAAAACAAGACAGGCCGGTATATAATTCAGCAAAATCAGTTATTGAATTCAGGGATGTTTCTTTTAAGTATAATGTAACGGGAGACATGGCGATCGGTCATGTTTCTATTGCGATTGAGCGTGGTCAGACTGTAGGGATTATTGGCAGTACGGGCGCAGGAAAATCTACGTTTGTTAATCTGATTCCACGCTTTTACGATGTGGTACAGGGTGAGATTTTAGTCGATGGACTAAATGTAAAAGAATATTCCTTAGATGATTTGAGAAAAAAAATCGGACTTGTTCCTCAAGAGGCAGTTTTGTTTACGGGCAGCATTGAAGACAATATCCGCTGGGGCAAACAAGATGCAAGCCAGACGGAAATTGTAGAAGCGGCAAAAATTGCACAGGCCCATGAGTTTGTTGAAAAGCTGCCTGATGCTTATCAAACGGCGGTAACTCGCGGCGGATTGAATTTTTCCGGTGGACAAAAACAACGCCTGACGATTGCACGCGCGCTGGTTGCTAAACCGCAAATTTTGATTTTGGATGACTCATCCAGTGCGCTGGATTTTGCTACAGATGCTGCACTTAGGACGGCTATTCGTGAAAATAGTCAGGATATGACGGTTCTTTTGGTGTCGCAGCGTGCCAGCAGTATTAAACACACGGATAAAATCCTTGTTTTTGGCGATGGTTCTCTGGTTGGAGTTGGTTCACATAGTGAATTGATGAAGACCTGCCCAACGTATCAGGAAATCTGTTTATCACAGCTTTCCAGTCAGGAGGCAGCCAAATGAATACAACTATTATGACGAGAGTTTTTGTCTACATTGCAAAATATAAAAAATATATGATCATATCAATTTTTTCGGCAATTGTAAGTGTTATAGCAAGTTTACTGGGGCCAATGTTTATCGGGCGGGCTGTGGATTATATGGTTGGAAGCAATCAGGTGGATTTTGTTTCGATCCAATGGATTTTAGTTCTTTTGGTTTTGGTCTATAGTGTCAATAGTTTGTTTGGCTGGAGCCTGACTTATTTTACAAACAAGGTTTCTTACCAAACCGTGAATGCTATGCGGCATGAGCTTTTTGCGAAAATCAATAGACTTTCGTTGGAATTTTACGATGGAAACTCCCATGGTGATATTGTCAGCCGTTTTGTCAACGATATTGATATCATTTCCGATGGGATGGTACAAGGTATTGCCAACATGCTGATGGGGATTATTACGATTTTTGGAGCAATTGGGTTTATGCTCTATATCAGTGCTTCGATGACCTTGGTGGTTATCTTGTCGGCACCAGCAGCTTATTTTGTCGCACGGTTCATTACAAAGCGTTCGCAAAAATTATTTAAAGCACAGGCAAAATGTCTTGGCGTATTAAATGGATATGCCGAAGAAGTGATTTCGGAACAGAAACTGGTTAAAGCCTTTACCTATGAAGAACGATCTTTTGCTCAATTTAAAAAAATGAATGATGAGTTATATCAAATGGGTGTGAAATCACAGTTTTATGGCTCACTTACCAATCCAACGACTCGTCTTGTCAATAATATTACGTATGGTGTCATTGGTGTGATCGGCAGCGTTCTCGCAGTTTCGGGAAAAATTACAGTAGGTGATATCGCAAGCTTTCTCATTTATTCCAACCTGTTTGCTAAACCATTCAACGATATAACCGGTATTTTTACGCAAATACAAAGTGCGTTGGCTTCGGCACAGCGAGTCTTTCATATTTTAGATCTAAAAGAAGAAGTACAGGATGCAGCATCGGCACTTCAATTAGAACGCAGTCAGGGGAATATAACCTTCCAGAAAGTTGACTTTTCGTATACTAAAGAAAATCCTTTGATTCGTGATTTTAACCTGACCGTCAAACCGGGAACGCATATTGCGATTGTTGGTCATACAGGTGCGGGCAAGACCACACTGGTTAATTTATTGATGCGGTTTTATGAAATCAATCAGGGATCAATTGCAATTGATGGCGTTGATATCAAGGATATTACCAGAGACAGCCTGCGGCGAAATTTTGGTATGGTTCTTCAGGATACCTGGCTTTTTGCAGGAACAATTCGTGAAAATATCGCTTATGGCGTAGAAACTGCAAGCGAGGCAGAGGTGATTGCGGCGGGCAAAGCGTCTGATGCACATAGCTTTATTCGTCGTTTGCCTAAAGGCTATGATACTTTAATTACAGATAAAGGCGCAAATTTGTCACAGGGGCAAAAACAATTGCTAACAATTGCCCGTGTTATGCTGGTCAATCCGGCAATGCTGATCTTAGATGAGGCAACGAGCAGTATTGATACAAGGACAGAATTACGGATACAGAAAGCTTTTACGAAAATGCTTGAAGGCAGAACAAGTTTCGTCATTGCGCATCGATTGTCAACGATCAAAGAAGCCGATGTGATTTTAGTCATGGATAAAGGCAGTATCGTCGAAAAAGGAAAGCATAAAGAGTTATTACGTAAAAATGGTACGTATGCCCAACTTTACAACAGTCAGTTTTCGCATGAAGCTGTTATCTAAAAATAGTTACAGCTTTTTGATGTTTTGTACAAAAATGCTGAAAATGTGTTTACCCATCTGTTGACAGTGTGCTTTTCCTATGATAGATTATAATCAATAATCATTTTATAAAGCAATCATCAAGAGTGGCAGAAGGACTGGCCTTGTGAAGCCACGGCAACCTTCCTTGACGGAAAGGTGCTAATTCCAGCGAGATTTTCTCGAAAGATGATAGATTAGGACTTTTTATCTTTTGAGGTGAAGAGTCTTTTTTTATGGAATAACATGCCGCAATCGAAGCTTTGCTGGTATTCTCCGGAGATGATAGTTGAAGGGACAGGTGTATTTATTTATGAACATTAAGAAAGCAGTACTTGTGTCATTAGTGGCATTGGCCGCAACAGGAATTATTTTAGGATGTGGTGGTGCAGATTCTGATGGTGGCAAGGCAGCATCAGAATCTAAACCAGAAAAAACGGAAATTGTCGTAGGGGTTACTCCCGGTGCCAGTGACCGCATCATGGATGTGGTTGTGGCAGAAGCAGCTAAAGAGGGGCTGAAAGTAAAAGTGAAGACATTTTCCGATTATGTTACACCGGATCAGGCACTGGACAGCGGGGAGATCGATCTAAATTCCTTTCAGCATAAACCATTTCTTGATAGTTTCAATGAGAAAAATGGCACGAAGCTAATCAGTATAGGCAATACCTATTTAGCGCCGCTGGGATTGTATTCGAAAAAATATACTGCTGTCAACGAAATTCCGGATGGCGCGACGATTGCTATTCCGAACGATCCGTCGAACGGCGGGCGGGCGTTGCTGTTACTCCAAAAACAGGGTTTGCTTAAACTCAAAGATGGTATAGACTCGACAAAAATGACCATACAGGATATAGTGGAAAACAAAAAAAATCTGAAGATCGTTGAACTGGAAGCAGCTCAGCTGCCTCGTTCAATTGAGGATACCGCGGCTTCTGTTATTAATGCAGGTTATGCTATTTCCGCAGGCCTCAGCAGCAAAACGGATGCTATCGCAGTGGAAGATAATACCAGTCCTTATATAAACATTATTGCAGCTCGTCCGGAAGATAAAGATGATCCGGCATACCAGAAATTTGTCAAAGCCTTCCAGTCTGATGCGGTAAAGAAATTTATTAATGAAAATTACGAAGGTGCGCTTGTTCCGGCATGGTAAGAAAATATTGATCAAAAAATAAGGAGGATTTGCTTCTTTTCGGAGAAGTGAATCTCCTTTTGTTTGTTTATTTTACATATTGATGAGGTGGAAAAACATGAAATTTGAAGAAGATCAATCGTTAATAGAACATTTTCGGCAGAGTATACAATTTCCTACTGTT
>JBAYAD010000126.1:0-7467 GCA_041669965.1 Selenomonadaceae bacterium | reverse complement strand
CTGCTCATAAGGGCCTTGCCCTGTACAATGACAGGTATAAAATTGACTTCCGGTTTTTTTCAGTGCTTCGCCAAGTCGTTTGATTTCTGCAGGATTCTCACCTGTTTGCCGCGACTGACTATATAAATGAAAGCCACCAATCACATAATCAGGATAGCATTTACTAAGCATATGGAATTTCGCTAAGATATTGCGGATTCCCCTATGTGCACAGCCTGCCAGCAAAATTTTTCTGCCGCCTTCGCGAATAACCAGATTTTGTTCATGGGAAAAATCATCCACAGCCAATCCTTCCGCACTAAGCATCAAAAGAGACTGGTTATCGGTCGGTAATTGCTGATCACCTGTAATATCTGCAAATATTTCTAACGAATCATCAATATAAACTTGGTTGTCTACGAATATAATTTGCTTGTTTTGCGCTAATTCTTCATCTAAACCAATAAATGCAAGCTCGCCATTAGCTCGCTTGGAAAAATGTTTTTTAAAAGCATTTTTTTGTACATAGATTCTGGCTGTTTTATTCAACTCTAAAAAACGCCTCAAGCCACCGCCATGATCTGCATGCCCATGTGAAATCACAACAATATCCACTGCCTGGAGATTTACCTCCAGTCGCTTGGCATTGCGTTCAAAAAAGTCATCCGGTCCCAAATCAAACAAGATTTTATGCTGGCTTGTTTCAATGTAAACACTAAGTCCATGCACTGCTTTAATGCAGTCCATCTCCGCTGTATTTTCTACTAAAATCTTTATTAACATACGACACCTCGACAGGTCATGACCAGTTTTCACCAAGCAATCGCAAGTTGACAAAAGGTCTTGACTTCTTTTACATTTTTATCATATTTATTTAGACAGATACCGATTCTTTGCAACTGCCAGCCCATTTGAACGATGCTTTTCCTATCGCTGATTGCCGCCGCTGATAACGTTTTCGCTGCAATCAACACCCATCAATCAGGCACCCTGCTTAAAACCACTTTGCAGTTGACTTTCAGGCTTATTGTATTATCCATATCAGCAAAGCCAGTTCATCTTTTCCTGATATTTTAAACATTTCCAAACAATTTATGGCATATGTCATTTATAGATTCATTATATCTTGTTTTCGTCATATGTCAATATCTTTTGCTATTTTACATGGTAAATAAAATGGTTTTTATTGTTTCGTATAAAATCTTTTTTCATGATTTTATACTACCTAAAAACAAACCGCACTTTCTATATTTCAGCTAGAACTACGGATTAACTTCGTTATTCTACATATTCTACAATCATACCATCAGAATGTTGTACAATCATATTTATCACTGTAGGAGTTTCCTTTATATCTTTCATTATCGTGGCACCATTTTTTAATAAAAAATCTTTAAATTCTATTATAGAGTCAACAATAAATGTTGCTTTTGTGTTTCTAAACGACTTCAGTATTTCGTCCGAACCGCCAATAAGTAGAATGCTGCCAACTTGTGCTAATTCTAGATGAAACTGCTTGTGCTCAAATCTCATAGTACATTTTTCACCTAGCAGGTTTTCATAGAACAATACAGCCTGATTCATTTCGTTTACATAAATTCGATTTAAGATCTGCTGAATTTTCATTTTAATTTCTCCTTCAATTTTTATTATAAAGAAAGTATGAAAACGTCTATTTATCCATTGTATTCAATTTTGCATCAAGCACTTGTTCATTTGAAGAATGCTTGATTTCTTCATTTAGTCTTATTGCTAAAATTCCCATAATAATAATTGTGATAATATCGGCAATGGGCTGAGCCGCTATCACTCCATTTAATCCCATAAATTGGGGCAGCAGCAAAATAATTGGAATAAAGAACACCGCCTGCCGTCCGGCGCAAAGTATCCAGCCGCCTAACGGTTTGCCAAGTGACATAAACAGCATACAGTAAATTGCTTCCATACCATAAAAAATGAATGTGATCACATTGATACGAAGAGCAAATGAGCCAATTTCAATAACGGATGCATCATTCGTTGTAAATAATGAAATAACCGACTGAGGAAATAAAACCATGATCAGCGTCATCAAAACACAAAAAACAGTCGTCCATTTTACTGCAATTTTTGTTGCGATTTGTAACCGTTCATATTGTTTTGCTCCATAATTATATCCGGCAACGGGTTGAAATCCTTTTGCAAAACCAAATACTGCATAGATTCCCATAGATAGTACACGAGTTACAATCCCCATAGCAGCAATGACAGAATCGCCATAGGGTTGTGCCATCATATTGGTTAAGCCAATAGCAACACTGGTTGCAAGCTGAAAAACAAGAATTCCAATTCCAACTTTAAAAATCTCTTCAAAAATTTTACGCTCAAGACAAATTTCTTTTAGAGCAAAGCTAAACATACTTTTTCCTTTTACGATGTAAAGAAAATACAGTATCGACGTAACGATTTGCGCAACAGCGGTCGCGGTCGCCGCTCCTAGAATCCCCATTTGCAGGCCATAAATAAAAACGGGAGCAAATATAACATTAAGTCCGGCACCAAGCAACATTGCTGTCATTGAGACTTTAACCGCACCTTCACTTGAAGCAATATTGTTCATGGTAACATTGAATATATTAAAAATCGAACTGGCTACATAGAGCACGGCATATTGTTTTGCGTAAGGAAAAATTGTTTCCGTTGCACCTAAGCCCCATAGTACCTTATCTAAGAAGCACTCTAAAAGAATGATTACAATTGCACCGATAAAAAGACTTGAATAAAGGGCTGTTGACGCTACATGGCTTGCTTGTTCATTTTTTCTTCCGCCCAACAATCTGGATATATATGCGGCTGCACCGCCGCCAAACATAACTGCGACACCAACAATTGCCTGACCAAGAGGGAATGCAATCGATATTGCTCCCATTTGACTAGTCCCAAGTCCTCCAACAAAGTAAGCATCAATGAGATTATAAAATCCTGTTACAAGCATACCAATCATTGTTGGCAAACCCATTTTCAATAAAAGTTGTGGGATTGGAGCTTCTCTTAGCATTGTGATACGTTCTTCCTTATTCATAATAAAAATCTCCTTCAATTTATAATTTGTCTGTAGTCGTAATAAGAACTGCATTTTTTATTAACGACACCGTTTAGCGCATGAATGAATTTATTCATTCATGCGCTAATAAAAAATACACAGGCATATCAAAAACAGTCCATGTGTATTTTCTTTTATCTCTTTTATACCAAAGTAATTCAACTACTTTGTTTTTATTTGCAAAACCTGTATCATCATATCTTGCGTAAAATCAAGAAAAGACTGCATATATTCCTTTGCATTTTCCACTGGCATTTCCTCATGGAACGTATGCACCAGACCTGAAATCAAAAACCGAACGGTTCTGGACGCGTTGCTGCAATGAAATATATTTTCGCTCATTCCTTGTTCTATGATAGGAATCATTACCGCAATCCATTGATTTGCTACATGCTCCAAAAGAATCGCCCGAATACTTGAGCCTTCCTTATATCGCGATTCAAATTTATAATGATTCGCTGAAAAATCAAACATACGCGTTAGTACAAGATTTAACTTTTCAATTGTAGAAACATTGGGTGTTATTGGGATTTTCATTTGTTCTACTGCCTGTATTGCATAAAATTCAGAAGTTGCAGCAAAAATTTCTGTTTTAGATTTAAAATATCGGTAGCATAAGCCCGGCGATACATTCATTTTTTGAGCAATATCCTGAATTGTTGTATCTTCATAACTTTTTTCAGAAAACAGCTCAAATGCTGTCTCCACAATTTCCTGACGACGCTGCTCCGGTTCTTTTGATATGCGCACTTTATGAAAATGCTTCTTTTCATCCTCTAAAGACTTTGCTTTTACCAATTTTCTAGTTCCTCCTCCATAAAAAAATACGAATGAATGAATATATTCATTATAACTCTTTTTGTTTCTTTGTCAAGGCGATACCATATGAATATGTTATTGTTCTGTTGTAAAAACAATTCCAGTCAAATTTCAATATAGGCAAAGTTGTTTCCATGTTCCCGAATAACTTTTTCCAGATCTTTTGCGTGTAACCACACGGTCGCCGTATTTTCGTTAGGGTGGACACCAACCTCCTGAAATAATAAAAGATCCTGATCAAATATAACTTCTACACTACAAGAATTGTCGTTTAAGATTCCAAAAGGTGTAACGGACCCTTTAGTTAAACCCATATAGGTGTGCAGCTCTTCTTCTGATGCGAAGCTAAGTCGGCGACTGTTCAATTTTACACGTAATTCTTTTAAATCCATTTTTTTATCCTTTGGCAAAACAACTAAAAAATATCGTTTTTTCTTATCATCGTGTAAAAACAAATTTTTAGCCACTTCGTTACCAGCCGGAAGACACAATTGATCGATATCTTCTACCGTATAAACCGCTGGATGCGCTACTGCCTTATACTTTATTCCCATGGTATTTAATTTATCAAATACCTGCTGTTGAATTTGACTCATATAGATAAAACCTCTTTTTATCATTATTTCTACTGTTATCATTTTCATCCTTAAATTTAAAATATATTAAGTGCGTTAACCAAGAACTTTAAATGGCTTCTATATTTTTAGAATCCTATACTTTTCAGCACTCCATTTATTCCTTCTTCTTTACATCTTTTTTTATAATAGCCTATTTCATTTTGAATTAATTCATCGATTGCCTGCATTCCCAAAACTTCCACGGGTGCTTTGTCATCCGTTAGAAAATCGGTTCCTTTTTGATACGTCTTCATATTACTTGCAATCGTATACATCAATTGCTTTAATTCATAATTATTTAATCCTGCAATATTTTGATTAAATGTTGTAAAGACCTCTTTATTTTGCACTGCAAGTAATTCTCTATTTGTTGCTCCAGGTACATTTACTGTATACACCCCATCAAATACCGCCGCTATAGTATCTGAAAGGTACTCGTTGATATTATCTTTTTTCTCCGTATGCATATTCATATTTACAACCATAATACCATTGGGGGTTAAATGTTCCTTAACCATCGCAAAGAGTTCTATAGATGACATTTGAAACGGTATTGTTATGTCCTGATATGCATCTACCATAATCACATCATACTTTTCCTTTGTAGCACCCAGATAAGCGCGTCCATCATATGTAGTCACTTTTACGTCAGCAGGAAGCTGAAAGTAGGTTCTGGCTAAATCTGTAATTTTCTGATCGATTTCTACACCTTCAATCGAAGCCTTCGTAAAATACTTTTTACATTGCTTCGCATACGTTCCCGTTCCCATCCCCAGTACTAAAATTTTTGCATTTTCTTTCGTTGCAAGTCCGGACATTACCGGTGCAGCAAGTGCATAGTCATAGTACATTCCTGTTAAACCATCATCTTTTTTCATAATTGATTGAACACCAAAAAGTACATTTGTTGAAAGAATTACACTATCATCGGTTTCCTTAACCTGTAAATAATTGTAAACAGATTCTCCTTCATACAGCAGATTGTTTTCCCAAAAGGCCAAACGATCGGAAGAACCAATGATACTGCAAGAAACAAATAGAATTATACTAATAACACATTCTGCTGTCTTCGTCTTTTTCTGTATAAAATAAATAAGTCCAAGCAATAAAAGCACTCCGGAAAAAACAAAAAACGTAGCGGATGTCCCAACGGTTGGAATTGTGACAAAGGTAGGCAAAAATGTACCAAGGATACTGCCAATTGTATTAACGGCTACAAGTGTACCCACTATTTTTCCACTATCATCCAAACGATCAACTGTATATTTCACCAGAGAAGGCGTAACAGTCCCCAACAAGAAAAGTGGAAATACAAAAATAATCATACAGGATAAAAAAGCAGCTAAAATCAAAAAATTGTTGTTTATTGTTAAAACAAGTACGGCTGATATCGCTAGAATAACATATTTTCCTACGATCGGTATTGCTGCAATCCATATCGCGGCAATAATCATATGCATATACAAAACATCCGGATTCGGATTCTTGTCAGCAGCTCTGCCACCCCAAATATTTCCTAAAGCCATTGCAATCATAATCGTTCCAATAATAATTGTCCATACAATTTGTGAAGAACTGAAATACGGTGCTAAAAGTCTGCTTGCTCCAATTTCTACAGCCATAACAGACATTCCAGCAAAGAACTCAGTAATATAAAGATAATATTTGTTATGCAATATGCTCTTTGTTTTCATTCATATCCCCCTTTACAATCTTCACCCCTGAAAAATAGCAGATTCAAATATTTTGCAGTCTTACTGCATGATTTTTTTATCATTGGTTTTAACTTTTTAATTATTTCATGCACAGAAAATCAACCTCATGCTAACACCTATACGGTTTATGACTTATAAAAATAGATCATGCAATAAAAAACTACATGATCTATTTTTACCAGTCTGCAACCGTTTTATTTTTCTGGTTTTATCAATCGTGCCGGATTTGTATAAAAGTCAAAGTCTTTTTCCGTCACATAGTTTAATCCCAGCGCCGCTTGTTTTAATGTAGTGTTTTCTTTTGCTGCTTTTTTCCCAATCTCTGCAGCCTTATCATACCCAATCAAAGGAACCAAACCAGTAACCAGAATCAAAGATTGTTCCAGATGCTCTTTGATCCTTGGCAGATTTGGTTTTATACCAACAACACATTTATGATTAAACATTGTCATGCTGTCGCTTAGCAAACGAATACTTTGAATCATATTATAGGCGATAACCGGCATAAACACATTGAGCTGAAAATTTCCCTGACTTGCAGCAAACCCAATGGTCGTATCATTACCAAGAACTTGTGCAACAACCATTGTCAAAGCTTCCGCCTGTGTCGGGTTCACTTTTGATGGCATAATTGAACTTCCTGGCTCATTCGCCGGAATCGTAATTTCACCAATACCACAGCGCGGCCCGCTTGCCAGCCACCTGACATCATTAGCGATCTTCATCAGATCAGTCGCAAGTGCTTTAATAACACCATGTACAGCTGCCATTTCAGATTTGCTTGACAACGCCTGAAATTTATTAGGTGCTGTTTTAAAATCATTTTTCGTCAACGTACTAATCTCAGCAGCAATTCGTACAGCAAATTCAGGATGGGTATTAATCCCAGTTCCAACAGCTGTTCCACCCATAGCTAAATAACGTAAAAACCCAAGACTTTCCTTAATAATATCCCTGTCCCGCTGCATCATTCCTGCCCAGCCGCTAATTTCCTGCCCCAGTGTAAGTGGTGTTGCATCCATCAAATGTGTCCTGCCTATTTTAATAATATCTTTAAATTCTTTTGATTTCTTTTCCAATGACTCAATAAAATCATCAAGTGCTGGTAATAAGCGCTGCTGAATCTGTGTAACCGTCATAACATGCAATGCCGTTGGGAAAATGTCGTTCGAGCTTTGCGACCGGTTGACATGATCATTCGGATGCACATTTAGATTCTTGTTTTCACTTTTTAAAATTTCCATTGATCTATGTG
>JBAYAD010000125.1:0-7511 GCA_041669965.1 Selenomonadaceae bacterium | reverse complement strand
GGTTACGTTCAAGTTGCTGATCCGCTTCGCCAAAATAACCAAACTTCCATGGCATCCAATTAAACTCATCTGCAGCACCGTCAAGTGTACCATTTCCTGTAATCGCAATGTTTTCTACATGATTGGCATAAATAAACGGTGAAAAGTTCATACACTCGACGCCTTCCCAACGACTAAACTTCAGGGGATAGAATTCATTACTTTTTGTTCGTATAAACTTCAGTACCGCATGATCAGCAAGATGAATCTCAATATTTGATTTCATCTCGATAGCTCCTGTATAGTAAACACCATCGGGTATAAAAACAACCCCTCCGCCGTCTTCACAGGCATCCTCGATTGCCGAACGAATCGCATCACCATAAAATTTTACAGTTTGCTTTTTGCGGATAAGCTTTTTACTCTGATAGACCAAGTCTTTTTTCAATGCAGCCTTTGTTCCTGAATAAGGGCCCTCTGGATGAACAAAATACGTTTCTTTGACATCGTGGACAAGCCTTGTATAACGCAGCATCGTAATATCATATACACTAAAAAACTTTCGTGTCTGCGTTGCCGTCTCAACCTTACGGACAATACTATCATAAAAATTTTCATCCCACATGAACTGCATTTCATTGCCTCACTTTCTGCAATAATCTATTACAAATAAATATTCACAAATTTTACAGTATTCAAGCGTTATTAATATTGTAACCGCTTACAGCATTAATTGTATCATTTTATAAATATTTTTTATATACAAGATCTTTAGTTTTTCCTACACATTTTATAGCAAAAAACTGCTATACAAAATTGAAATTATCAGTTTTGTACAGCAGTTGTGTTTTTTTGTAATTTTATCAAACATTTTCTTAGTCTTCCCAGACTTCAATCCCTTTCTTATCTTCTATAATGCTTGCATGAAATACAGGATCTTTGATACCCTGCCTTTTTTGTTTACAGTAATCCTTAAGTGCACAAAATGCATACTTACTAAGCAGTGTAATGGCAATAAGATTTGTCATCGCCATTAAAGCCATAAAAAAATCAGCAAGATTCCAGACAAGCGAAATCTTGGCTACTGAACCAAAAACAACCATACCAACAACAAGCAGGCGAAAGACCTGTAAATAAAGTGTGTGTCCATTAAAAAATTGAATATTGTTTTCACCATAATAGTAATTACCAATAATTGAACTAAACGCAAACATAATAATGACAATCGCAACAATACCTGGAGCCCAGGCTCCAAATTGCTGTGCAAGTGAAGCCTGAATAAGCTGTACTCCTGTAAGCTGTATACCATTGCTATCAACTGCCTGCGTATAATCTCCCGAGAGCAGAATAATAAATGCCGAAGATGAGCAAATGAGCAGGGTATCAACAAACACGCCCATTGCCTGAACAAGTCCCTGCTTCACAGGATGCAGGACATCCGCTGTAGCTGCCGCATTTGGCACAGAACCCATACCAGCTTCATTCGAAAAAAGCCCTCGCTTGATTCCTGTCATAAGTGCAGCTCCAAGTCCACCGCCAATTGCTGCATCCGGATTAAAAGCGGATTCCAGAATTTGCATAAACATGCCTGGAAGTGCTGTAATATTTACAATTGTCACATAAAGTGACATAAGAATATAAACACTTGCCATAATTGGCACAAGCCATTCCGTAAATTTCGCAATACGCGTGACGCCGCCAAATATAACCAGTCCTGTAAGTACTGCCAGAATAAGTCCAACCGTCATGCGGTCAATACCAAAAGCTGCCTGGGTAGCCAGTGTAATCGTATTCGCCTGAACAGAATTAAAAATCAGACCATACGTAATGCTGATAAGAATCGCAAAAAAAACTCCGCCTGCATGACTACCCAGTGCATTCTTAATATAGTAAGCCGGTCCGCCACGAAAACCACCCTTGGGTGAACGCGTTTTGTAGATCTGTGCCAGTGTACTTTCGACAAATCCACTTGCCGAACCAATAACCGCAATAAACCACATCCAAAAAATCGCGCCCGGACCACCTGTTACAATTGCAATGCTGATACCAGCAATATTACCAACACCAACACGCGATGCTGTACTAATGCAGAAAGCCTGAAAAGACGATACATGATTTTTCTTTGTTTTCTCTCCAATTCCATCCGTAATCGCCCAAAACATTTCACGAAGCATACGTATCTGAACAAATTTTGTCCGAAACGAAAAATAAATGCCAAGTATAACTAACATGGCAATCAAGACATAAGACCACAGCACATCATTGACAGCAGAAACTGCTGCTCCTAAAAAATCCATAAAAACGCTCCTTCATCTAGGCCTATTCTGCTAAAAAACCACACCAAAACATATGAATAGTTCATTCCCTTTTCATCTTATTGAAAACCAAACCCCATAACATCATGATATGTTTTCTATACTTTATCATTATATCTATTTCCCCTAAGTTTTGTCAATTTAGAAAAAATTTTTACGATATTTCTAAACTCGCTCTGCCTTAAAGGGTCGTAAAAAAAGCTGCAAAAGCTGCTCCTGTGGATTCTTATGCTGTGATACAATTGCATAAACAACACTGCAGATTGGCAGATCAACATCGTATTTTTCTGCAAGCTTCATAAGAGCCTCCACTGTATAAACACCCTCTGCCAGTTTCATAAATGGTTTATCACCAATAAGTTCTTCGCCAAAGCGACGATTATTGCTATACTGTGAAAAAAGTGTTGCCTCATAATCACCAAGATGACTTAGTCCATAAACCGTCATTGCATCGCCACCCATTGCTATAATCAGACGTGACAATTCGTTCGTACCACGCGCCATAAGAGCTCCTTTTAGACTTGCATAGTCCATACCATCAAGCATTCCAGCGGCAAGACCGATAACATTCTTCGCTGCTGCACCAATTTCCACTCCAAGAAAATCTTCTTCATAATAGAAACGAATAAGTGTACTACCAAAGCTATCAACAATTTGCTTCGCTAATTCCGGTAGATTCGAGCTGACAACCATACAGTTTGGTATCCCTCGTATAAAATCCTGCACATGCCCCGGACCAACCCAGACCGCTACCTGCTTATCCATACCGATTTCTTCCCGCAGAACAACTGAAAGCCGCTTACCACTGCCAATTTCAAGGCCCTTCATGCAAAGCACAAAAGTCTTATTTTCTAATCCGCCGAGTACTGCAAGCTGTCTCCCAAATGAACGCAGCTGTTGTGAACTGATCGATATAATAATCATATCCGCAAAGTTCAATGCCTCCTGCAGATTCTGTGTCAGCGCAATCTTCTCCGGCAAAGCAAGGTACTCATTCTGCCGTGTTGCCTTAAGTGTATCAAAATGATGTGATCCCTCACGTCCCCATAGCATAACATCATAACCAATATGGTTCGCATACCAGGCATGAAAACTTCCCCAACGACCACAGCCTAAAACTGAAACATGCATAAAATGCCTCCCTAGTTTATGTATTCTTCTTTATTTTTTCTTTCAAACTCTTTCTGAACGAGATCCTTAATGACTTCACCCGCAATGATAAGTCCAACTACCGATGGCACAAATGAAATACTTCCCGGCACCGAGCGCCGCACATCACAGTTTCGTGCACTACCCGTTGGACAAATACATTCCGTTCCACATCCACCTCTGCCTGACAGTTTTATAGGCTGTTCCTTTGAATAAACCACCTTGAGTGCCTCGATATGACGTGCTCTGAGTTCTTTACGCATAACCCTCGCCAATGGGCAAACACTTGTTTTATAAATATCTGCTACCTCAAACTGCGTCGGATCAAGCTTATTTCCTGCCCCCATGCTGCTGATGATCGGAATTTTCATTTGTCTGGCCTTGCACACAAGATCGATTTTTCCGGTAACCGTATCAATCGCATCAACAATATAGTCATAGTCCGACTGCATAAACTCTGCTGCATTATCCGGGAGGTAAAACTTTTGAATAGTCATTACCTCTGCCTTTGGATTGATATCCAATATACGTTCCTTCATGACATCGACCTTTACCCTGCCCACAGTCTTCGTCGTCGCATGAATCTGCCGATTGACATTTGTCAGGCAGATGAGATCATCATCTACAAGCACCATATGACCGACGCCACTGCGTGCCAGTCCCTCTGCTACAAACGATCCAACACCACCTACACCAAAAACAGCGACCTTGCATTCTTCCAGTTTCTTCATTGCATCCGTTCCAAGCAAAAGCTCTGTCCGGGAAAATTGATCTAACATTCTCACTGCCTCATCTTTCTTCATTATATCTACCTGCTATTTTAATATGAATACTATTTTATGGCAACTATATCCCTGCTGTCTCACCGTGAAGGCCTCACACCAAAAGCTCAAAAAGTCTTCAAATTGCATAAACAAAAAGGAGCTGCCTTGTGCAGCCCCCTTTACTTCCATACAATTCATTTCATTCGTGGCTTAAAACTGGGAACGTTCAGCTCTGATACCGGCTTGAATTGTGGTACTTCACGCCCTGCCTGCGGCTTCATAAATTCTGGCATTCCGATTCCGAATGCACCTGATTTATTCATATTTTTATCCGGTACTTCTGATGCTTTTTCCTTAACCACCGTACCATCCACAAAGTCTGTTGCAATAATCGTTGCCTTTACTCGATCTCCAAGCTCCTCATCTACTACAGTACCAAGAATAATATTCACATCCGGATGTGTATTTTCATAGATATATTTTGTCGCTTCATTGACTTCATAAAGACTCATATTCGCATTGCCGCTAAGATTCAGAATAATCCCCCGTGATCCCACAAGCGACTTCTCAACAAGGGGACTTTCCACTGCAAGTTGTACTGCTTCAATGGCACCACGACTGCTTTCACCAATACCAATCAAAGCATCACTGCTTTCACTTTGTTGAAAAATAGATTTTACATCAGCAAAATCGACATTGATTACACCAATCGTTAAAATAAGTTCTGAGATACACCGGATAGCTTGTTTCAGAATTCCATCAGCCATATCAAAGGCTTGAATCATTGTTATCTTTTTATTTTCCTTCAGCTTTAAAAGATTATCATTATGTACATCAATAAGCGCATCCATATGCGCCCGCATTCTGACAATCCCCTCATTCGCAATACGCTTCTTGCGTGAGCCTTCAAATGAAAAAGGAATTGTTACAACCCCAATTGTTAGTATACCAAGCTCCTTTGCAAAACGCGCAACAACAGGCGCTGCACCCGTACCAACACCACCACCCATACCAGCTGTAACAAAGACAAGATCAGACCCGCTCATAGCCGACTTAATCTTTTCCTCATCAGCAAGTGCTGCTTCTTCACCCATTTGCATCTGCCCGCCCGTGCCTCGTCCTTTTGTTATTCCGACACCGATCTGCAATGTGTTTACACCAATATTCTGCATAGCTCCCAGTTGTGATGCATCTGTATTGATTGCAATAAGCTCTATATCTAAATAATTATTCCCGGCAATACGCATTAAAACATTATTTCCGCCACCACCGACACCGATTACTTTAATTTTTACAACGGCCTTCTTTATTTCCATGTCACCCTCTGCCATAAAAAATGTCTCCTCTCTATCATTTACATATTCAACTATTTTCCCTACAGAAATTTTATTTCTTCACAAAACAAAAATAACATTCCCTTATCAGGCAAAATAAAGCCTGCATTTTCCTTATACTTACTAATTATTTAAAAAATCAATAAACATACCCTATTCCTATTTCGCTATCAATGCTTTCATTCCTTCTCCTGTTTCTCAGAAAACAAAAAAAACAAGACCTTTTTATCAGGCCTTGCTAAAAAACATCACACCTCTAACTCTTCTCCAGAATCAGAACGTTGTAAAGAACATTACTGATAAACAAACGAGGACGATTTTAACACCATCAAGCTTCAAACAAAACACTTCCTCATATTTTTTAAAACTTTCATTATTCTAAATGAATATAAAATTTATTATACTCTATACATTTGCTTTTTGCAATGAAAACAACTTTTCTACACTATAAATGTACAAAATACATTTTATCATTCATTTGTAATTCTACTCTTAAATCTTTTCTTTTTCTTCAGTCCACCAAGTTGCGTGATCAGCATCCCCATAATCATAAGCAAACAGCCACCAATTTCCTGTGCCTGCATAACTTCATGCAGCAGCAGCCAGCTTGACAATGCACCAAAGACAGACTCCAAGCTCATAATTAAGGCTGCATGAACTGGGTCCGCATATTTCTGCCCAATGATCTGTAAAGTAAATGCAATTCCAACTGACAGCACACCACCGTAAAAAACAGGAAACCATTCTGCGGCAATGTGACTCCATACGATCTCTTCAAATGAAACAGCCACAATAAAGCTCATCACAAAACAAACAGTAACCTGTGCCATTGCCATCTCAATCACATCAACCGTAGACGCATACGCATCAATAAAAAGAATGTGCATCGTCCAAAAAAGTGCACAGACAAAAACAATCGTATCACCATAACCGATTGAAAAACCTTCTTTGGCACAGAGCAGATACAGCCCCAGCAAACCCAAAAACGCTCCTGCCCAGTTCTCCGGTTGAACCTTTTTTCGAAGAAATACTGCCCCCAACGGTACCAACATGATATAAAGACATGTAATAAATGCCGCCTTCCCTGCTGTCGTATAGACCATACCGACCTGCTGAAGGGAAGACGCAGTAAACATAATAAATCCAGCAATAATCCCAACACGCCAGCCACTTTTACACGCACCTGCCAGTACATGTTTCTGACGATTCTTCCGATAAAATAGCAAAAAGCAAAAAAGCGTCAGCATCCCCAGAAAAAATCGTGATGCTGCATATGTAAAGGGTCCCAGAGAATCCATTCCCGACTGCTGTGCCACAAAAGTCGTTCCCCAAATAAACGCTGCCGTTAATAAAATTAAATTTCCCCGTAGTCTCAAGCCAACTCACCTGTTTTTCAATTTATTGAATAAATACTATATTAGTATACATCATCTTACATTTTTATGCATACCAAAATGCAACTGCATAAACAGTAGAAAATTTTCTACTGTTGTTTATTCCCCTTTTCCATAAAAAAAGGCAGAAGTTTTTGCAACGATGCAGCAACTTCTGCTTTCCAATATTTCTATTTCAAATCTGGAATTTTCGAATCGCCAGCTGCAGGTCCTGTGCGAGCTTTGCCAGCGCATCACTTGCAGATGCAATTTCTTCAGCAGCAGCGGATTGTTCTTCAGCAACGGCTGATACAGCCTGCATTTCACCTGATACGGTCTTACTATGTGTATCAATGGCTTCAACAGCTTTTGTAATGTCTTCTGTATCGCTGAAAACACCTTTCACTGCAACAGAAATGCCCTTCACTTCTGATGATACTCCCTGTACAAGTGCTGCAATCTGTTCAAACATTGCACGAAGTGATTTTACCGACTCAGCTCCCTTAATGACTTCATTACGGCCATCACTCATAGATGCTACCGCACTCTCTGTGTCACGCTGGATTCCACCAATAAGATCTGCAATCTGCTGTGCTG
>JBAYAD010000124.1:0-7537 GCA_041669965.1 Selenomonadaceae bacterium | reverse complement strand
GCTGCGGTTATTTCTATGGATCAATTGATTCATGGCGGTCTCATTGCCGCCAGAGAAGTTGACACGGAACCGCAAAACGAAGCCAAAGCGCTTCTTCTCCTGGAAAAAATTCATACTGAACACCCCACGATTCCTGTCTATGCATTTAATATACTGCCACGAATCAATCCACCTGCCAGTATAGACAATTATAAAGATCAAAAAAATCTTATAAAATATTCACGTCTCACAAATGAACTGGGAGTTTTTGATAATCCAAACGACCTAAAAGAAATCCGAGAAATCGAAAAAAAACTTCCATCTGTTTTTTTACAGAAATACCGTGCAATCTACACACAAAACACTCTTCTTAATGAAAAGCTCAGTGAAATGGCAAAAAACGGCATCATAAAAAAACTTATCATCGGCCAGGATGATGGTGAAGACTTTGGCATTCCAAATATGGAAAAGAAACAAATTCAACGTTATCTGCTAAATCGAAATATCCCAGACAGCCTTGTAAGTATCACGCACGGCGCCGACGAAGTTGCACTGACACTACTTTATGATATCAACAAAACATGGAAAAATACGACAACTAAGATTTATGTAGAATATAATGATCTAACAACGCCAAGTCTCATCATGCCCTATATGGCAGCTTCTGTTTCTTCCACTGTAAATGAAAAAATACGACTTATGCATGCACAATCTGTTGATTCACCTGATAAAGCTGATTTTGTTCTTTTTGTCTTTGTCGGAACTGATAAAAACCTGAATACCCGCTATGAAAGCGCACAGCGTTTACAATCTCTTTTAAAGAAAAAGTATAAAATTGCACTCGTTGATTTAAGCGAACATTTTTCTGCTGAAGAAACACTTTTTCCTATTCTTATAAATCACGATATTCCTTTAAACCAATTTGTTGCCTATGCCGGATGGAATACTGTCAGTAATTCAGTCGGCACCGCTCTTGTACAGGGTGCTGTTTTCTGCACGGAACTTCCACATCGGACAACAAAGAACGCGTTATTATCCCTATACAAGAACAACCTTACCTTTCTTAATAACCGTTATATGGAAGATTATTTCTATCTTAAGGACGTTATTGAACCAATCAATAACAGCCTAAAAGGTGCTGGGTATACAAACGTCTATGATCTTGACATGGACCATAACTATAAATGGGCTAACATCATGCTGCAGCAAGCCTTGAACGAACGCGCAACCCGCTTTAAACACACAAAGGCATTTCGTCAATATATCCCTATCACACTTAATGAAAAAGAAAGCAATCTCCGCATAAAAGATATGTATATCGACACAAGTTACCCTTGGCCACGTACATTTGAAATATACATGCAAACGCATTTATTTCTTGAGGAATGTTCTACCTAAACAGACTATTTTATTTCGGCTTACAAAAACACATTCTACACAATTGCATTTTTCTGCATTATATATAATACTACCTGCTTTGGCAACCCGCAAAACCATAAAAGCCACAACAAGATAACTTCCTGTTGTGGCTTTTATAATACCCTTTTATGCACCTACATACAATGCTTTTACTGTTATATTTACTTCCTGCACAATCATGCCAGTCATATACTCTATGGCTTCCTTCACTTTTTTCTGCACCTGACTGATGAATGTTGGAATATGTTTACCATAAGACATCACTAATTCACAAGAAATCTCAATACCGCAATCCTCATCCCCTCGCCAAATATGGCGGACGCGTATCTTAGCTGCTTTTGTAATATATTCCTTATCTACAACAATTTGACTTACGATTGCTGTAATTGCCGAATCATCAATTATCAATTTCCCATAATAGCTAAAAATCGGCCGTACAATTGATTTTTCTCCCAAGCGGCGGCGATGTGTACGTGATTTTTTGAAAAAAGATTGAATTGGATCAATCAGATACCCAGAAAAATGCGGTTTAAGCTCAATTGTGGGTACCGGGATAATATGCTTGCCCTCTTTAATCCGACAAGTATAGGCCCTTGCCATCTCCTGCTTTGTCGCTATATCCTCAATATGTATAATACGCGAAATCGCCGGCAGCTCTAATATTTTTGCAATTTTATGCACCATATTTTCTGAAGTTCCCAAAATCAAGATTCGTCGTGGTTGCTCACGCATAATAGCTGCATGAACTTCTTCCGCATGCCCTGGCAAAATAAAAACAGCCCGTCGCACTGCCATAATCTTGCTAGCTTCGCGCTTTGCCGAATGACCCGCGATAATTTTCCCATCTTTTATCAGTAGGCCATCATCAATAATCGCATCAGCTCTATGTTCATGTGCTACTAAAAGTGCACGATGACTTTTTCCCGTACCACTTGATCCTACTAGCGCAATAACATCCATTCTTATTCGCTCCTATGCATTTGTATATTTTCTGCTATACAAAAAACTACCAAAGACTTTATTTTCTCTCATCCCAAATTTACCCTTGTCCTTTTAACATTCTTTATAAAGATCTCTTGCATATTTATCATCAATAACAAACATACCAAGTTGTTGCGGATATCTTGAAACAAGTCCATGAAAATCCGAACCACCCGTAATAGTCAGTTGATGTCTTTCTGCCATTTTTCGATATTTTTCTGTATCTTCTTTATCATGCTGTGGATAAAAAACCTCTAATCCCTCTATTCCTAAATGCAAAAGTTCTTCAACAAAGGAATCATCTCGTATAAGCTTGGGATGGGCTAAAACCGGGCTACCACCAGCCTCCTTAATCAAGGAAACAATTTCTATTACGGACAAATTATAATGTGATACATATGCTGGTTTCCCCTTATCAAGCATCTCTGAAAAAGCTTCCCTTATACTTGAAAAAATCCCCTTATTCACAAGTGCACGAGCAATATGTGAACGACTTATAGCTTTACTTGCTCCTGCAATCTTAAGAACATCGGCCTCTGTTATTGCATAACCAAGTTGCTGCAATTTTTCTATCATTTGTGAAAACCTACGCCAACGGCCTTCAACGAGATCATCTAATGCATCCTCTAAATTACGATCAAAAATATCTATGTTATATCCTAAAATATGCACTTCATGTAAAACATCACGGGCATTAAGCTCAATTCCCGGCACGATTTTAATTCCCTTTGCAGGATAAAGCCCAGCTTCATATAAATGTTGTATACCACCTACAGTATCATGATCCGTAATTGCTATATAACTCAAGTCTGCCTTCTTTGCTGCACTAACAAGCTCTTCCGGTGTCAACTTACCATCTGAAAAAGTCGTATGCATATGCAAATCACTTGGCATCTATGCTCACCCCAAATATTCTCCCAAATGAATTAATGTTATCATACCACAAAACGTTACAAAATAACATATAATTCTGTTTATATACAAACTCTTCTGAGTTTAAATCTCAGCATCATGAAGCAAAAGCCTTTCAATTGACACACTTTTATTCGTTACATCATCTATTTCGACAATAACTGCCGAATAAACATTCGGTCCTTCTGCTAAATTAAAACGAACCGGACGACACGTCGTAAACTTTTCCAAAATACATTCTTTTTTCATACCAAGCACAGAATTCCATGGACCGACCATACCAAGATCCGTAATATAGGCTGTTCCCTGTGGTAACATTCGTTCATCAGCTGTCTGTATATGTGTGTGTGTACCAACAACTGCATTCACCCGACCATCAAGATACCAGCCCATTGCCATTTTTTCAGACGTTGTTTCTGCATGCATATCAAGTAAAATAATATTGCACTTTTCCTTGATTTCATACAAAACATCCTCAATCTTTTGGAACGGACAATCCATATCCGGCATAAAAGCCCGCCCTGACAAATTAATTACACCAATATTTTTTGCCTTGAATGGATAAATGCAGTACCCCTTGCCTGGTGCCCCTTCCGGATAATTTGCCGGACGAATCAGAAAAGGTTCCTGATCAATAAATTCCAACACCTCCCGCTTATCCCATATATGATTCCCCGAAGTCACAATATCCGCGCCGGCATGATAAAGTTCATCTAATGATTTACGTGTGATACCCTTTCCCCCAGCTGAATTTTCTCCATTTACAACAACAAGATCAATATTGTATTTTTTCCTGACCGGTATAGTATATTTGGTAAATGCAGCACGACCTGGCCGACCACAAACATCTCCAACGATTAAAACTTTCAAAAAAAATCCCCCAACTTTTATTTATTAAATACCATGACACGGCCTTCTTCACGAATGCCAATCATTCGATCTGGAATATGATTGATTTTCAAGCTGCCTATCATATGATCGATAACATCTTCCTGGACACCGTCTCCATCTTCCTCCGTCATCATTTGTTCTGCATCACATAATAGTATTTTCCCAAAATGATCTTTTATCAAAACACTAATAAGACTCAACTCACCTTGCGAAATTGTCGCAACATCACGAATAATATGCAGAAAAGCCGTTCCATCCTGTGCTTCTAAAGAAACATCAATTTGAGCATTTCTAAAACCTTCCAGTATATGATACGTTAAAATACTATCTGTAATAAACTCTTTTACTGTATTAAAATCTTCATTCTCTGGAACTTTAACCAATGCAAATGCTAAATTTAATGAATCATCCTTTGGCTCAAAACTTATTGTACCAATTTCCGGATAACAAACAAGTATAGATACAAGCAAATTTATGCCATCCATATTTGGCTTTTTTTCTTGCTTAAATTTTTTCATAACGCTTCCCCCTGTCAACACACCGATAAGCCACTTTAATTTATTTCGCTAAAAAGAGATAAATCCCTTTACTTTTCTAACTAATTCAAAAAACGGCCCTGTTTGCACAGGGCCGCTTATTTACTTATTTTGCATAATCAACAACGCGTGTTTCTCTAATTACCGTTGCTTTAATCTGTCCTGGATATTCCAGTTCAGCTTCAATTTTCTTTACAATATCATGCACTAAACCTATAGATTCAACATCATCCACTTTATCCGGCTTAACCATAATGCGAATTTCTCGTCCAGCCTGAATAGCAAACGAACGTTCAACACCCTCAAATGACTCAGCAATTTCTTCCAAACGAGTCAACCTCTTCAAATAAGATTCCAAACTTTCTCTGCGAGCACCTGGACGAGCAGCTGATACAGCATCCGCCGCAGCTACAAGCACAGCTTCAACCGTAGTTGCTTCTTCATCACCATGATGTGCTGCTATCGCATTAATAACCTCTTTCGATTCACGATACTTCTTTGCAAGATCCGCACCAATCGTTACATGCGGTCCTTCTACTTCGTGATCAACGGCCTTACCAATATCATGTAAAAGACCGCCACGCTTTGCAAGCATTACATCGACACCAAGTTCAGCCGCCATAACACCCGCAAGATGAGAAACTTCAATCGAATGATTAAGCACATTCTGTCCATAACTTGTACGATACTTCAATCGCCCTAAGAGGCGGATAATTTCCGGATGCAAACCATGAACACCCGTTTCAAAGGATGCCTGTTCACCTGCTTCCTTAATACGCTGTTCAACTTCACGTTTTGCCTTTTCAACCATTTCTTCAATACGAGCCGGATGAATGCGCCCATCTGTAATAAGCTTTTCAAGAGCGATACGAGCCACTTCGCGTCGCACCGGATCAAATCCGGACAAAATAACAGCTTCCGGGGTATCATCAATAATAAGATCAATTCCCGTAAGTGTTTCTAACGTACGAATATTACGCCCTTCACGGCCAATGATGCGTCCCTTCATTTCGTCATTTGGCAACGCAACTACAGAAACCGTAGTTTCTGCTACATGATCTGCCGCACAACGCTGAATGGCTAAAGAAATAATATTTCGTGCCCTTTTATCCGCCTCTTCTTTAGCCTGTTGCTCATAATCTTTAATCATCAAAGCTTTTTCATGCTTTAGTTCATCTTCCGTTTCTGCCATAAGCATCGTTTTCGCTTCATCCGCTGTTAAACCGGATATTCTTTCCATTTCTTCTTTTTGCTTTTCATGAAGTTCATCAATAGCAACCTGACTCTTCTCAAGTTTTTCCTCTTTAACCCCAAGAACTTCTTCCTTCTTTTCCAAAGAATCCATTTTCCGATCCAGATTTTCTTCTTTTTGTACGATCCTTCGTTCCTGGCGCTGAAGTTCATTACGTCGATCTCTTGTATCACGATCCAATTCCTGACGTAATCTATGAATATCTTCTTTGGCTTCAATCAAGGCTTCTTTCTTCTTGGTCTCGCCTTTTTCTTCTGCATCGGTTACAATCTTTTTGGCCTCTTCTTCAGCTGAACCGATTTTTGCTTCTGCTGTTTTTCTTCGCATCCAATAACCGACACCAATACCAATTATTACTGCAAGTATTACCGCTAATAATATTTCAACGATAACCTTCACCCCCTTTTATAATATTTTCATAAATTTGTTGTGCTTTTTAAGCTTTTAATTACAAACTATAGTATTGTGGCATAACTATACAAATTTATTTTAAAGGTTTTTGAAACTAGTGTCAAGGTAATTACCGGAAAACCCATAAATAGCGAGGATTTATCCATCAATATTACTTCTATAAAACATCTTTTATAAAATCGTATCAATTCTATTACAAAGATCAATCATATAGCGTAACTCCGGCGAAATATATTTATTTTTATGATAAACAATATGAAAATGCCGTTTAAATATCATATCAGAAATTTTAAATGTCACAAGTTTTCCTTCGTTTAGTTCTTTTGCTACAACACGTTTAGAAATAACGCTTACTCCCAGACCTGCCTCAACCACTTTCTTAATTCCGTCTGAATTATTATAAACACCTGCAATATGAAACTGCACTTCATACTTCTGCATAACCTGTTCAAAAAGCTTTCGTGTTCCACTTCCCGCTTCCCGAAGAAAAAACCTCATATTCTTTAATCCTTCGACAGATGCCTGTATTGGAATCACATAAGACGGTGCTGCAATAAAAACAAGTTCATCCTCCATAAAAGATTTCTCTACAAGATACTCTGACTTTACTTTTCCTTCTACAAGTGCCATATCCAGTTCATCCCGGAGCAACATATTCTCCAGCTCAGCTGTATTATGAATTTCAGAAAAAACTTGAGCCTCTTGCTTTTCTTTATATATATATTGTAAAAGATCCAATAAAACACATTCACCAATCGTTACACTTGCTCCAATACGCAATTTATATACTTTACCAAAATCACGCATTGCAGCTTCTGTCTGGACATTCAAATTAATAACATGACGTGCATAAACCAGCAGTCTTTTCCCTGCCTCTGTAATAAAAAGCTTTTTACCCAAACGTTCAAAAAGCAATACACCATAATGTTCTTCCAACTCACGGATCGCCTGACTAATGGACGGTTGCGTCATATGAAGTTTTACTGCTGCCTTTGTCATACCAAGTTCATCACAAACACAAATAAAGATACCAAAATGACGTAAAGTCACTCTTTTCACCTCATCTATATATATTTGCCTATCATTTAAATCAAATTATACCATTTTACATATCGTTTTGCAAATGATAATCTATTTTCAGAAGGAGTGATTTTAT
>JBAYAD010000123.1:0-7552 GCA_041669965.1 Selenomonadaceae bacterium | reverse complement strand
GATGTCAGCCAATATTATTTGGGGATGGAAGAAGCGCAAAAGAGAATTGAAACCAGCCAGGTTGCGGTGAATCAGGCAGAAGAAGTCTGCAAGATTGCAACGGTTAGTTTTGCAGCCGGTTTAGAGACGAATCAGGATGTTCTGGATGCGGAAGTTGCCTTAGCTACAGCGCAGAATAATTATGCACAGGCGCTATATGATTACAATATGAATAAAGCTGGTTTGCAAATGGCGATGGGGACTTCTTTATAATCATAAATTTTAATTGTATTGAATTGTATTGAATAATAAAATGTATTGAAAAAGTGTTTGAAGCAAAGTAAATAAAGATATTGTAAGCACAAAGGTGTGTGTACAAGGTGAGTAAGGGATCAGTCACAGTATAATCATCATAGTACTGATGGCTGATTTTTATTTGCTTCATTTTATAATGAAACAAGGTTCATGTTTGATGTCAGTGTTATCGACAAAAAGAAAATATCTCGCAAAAAACTATTATGTAAATGAATACAATCGATTATAAGTATATAGTAAAGAAATAATGCCGATTAAAGCAATGGAGGTATATAAAATGGTAAATGATAATACGAAAAATCCTCAGAAGAAATTATCTTTTCTGGATCGATTTTTAACTTTGTGGATTTTTGCAGCAATGGCTATTGGCGTTGGGAGCGGTTATTTATTCCCAGGGGTTGCAGCCTGGCTGGAAAGCTTTTCAATCGGAACAACTTCAATTCCGATTGCAATCGGTTTAATCGTAATGATGTATCCGCCGTTGACTAAAGTAAAGTATGAAGAGTTAGGGAAAGTGTTTAAAAATCGCAAGGTAGTAACGTTGTCGCTTATTCAAAACTGGATCATCGGGCCGGTATTGATGTTTGTGCTTGCAATCACTTTTTTGTCGGATAAACCTGATTATATGGTGGGTTTAATACTAATAGGGCTGGCACGTTGCATCGCTATGGTAATTATTTGGAATTCACTTGCTGATGGGGATAATGAATATGCGGCTGCACTGGTAGCCCTGAATTCGATTTTTCAGTTGGTGTTATATTCGGTATTTGCTTATTTCTTCATCACAGTACTTCCGGGCTGGATTGGCTTTGAGGGAATGAATATCCAGGTATCTATGCAGGATGTTGCTATGAGCGTAGGAATCTATCTGGGAATTCCTTTTGCGGCAGGATTCTTAACCCGGCATTTCTTAGTACCAGCCAAGGGGCGCGAGTGGTATGAAAAAATCTTCATACCTAAGATTAGTCCTCTGGCACTGATTGCTTTGCTGTTCACGATTGTGGTGATGTTTTCGCTGAAGGGCAACTATATTGTGAAATTGCCGCTGGATGTAGTACGTATCGCAATTCCTTTGGTTATTTATTTTGCGGTTATGTTCCTGGTGTCTTTTTTCATAAGCTGGCGGCTTGGTATTAATTATGCACAAACAACGACACTTTCTTTTACGGCAGCAAGCAATAATTTTGAACTTGCAATAGCGGTTGCAGTAGCCATGTTTGGTATAAATTCCGGTCAGGCATTTGCTGCGGTTATTGGACCTTTAATTGAGGTGCCGGTAATGATCGGTTTGGTTACGGTTGCTTTGGGTTTTCGAAAATATTTTGTGGTTCGTGATCAATTAAAAGAAAATGGAAAAGCATAGGGACGTGTAATTGTTTCTGAAAAATTGCTCTTCTAATTGGCCATCAAATGTATGTGATGGCCAATTGTATTTTTAAAGCAACTTGCATTTTGTTATACACTATATTATAATATGATGAAAAGCTAATGCTTAATATGTTCGGATAAAAGAAAAGCTTTTTATGTGTAACAATCACGACTACAGGCATACAGGTAATTTAAATTTATGGAGGAATTTCTATGTTACAAGAATTTGCTGATCTGTTAGTCTATCAATGGATAGGATTGGTGCAAGGAACTACATTAGGTGAGGCACTTAACTTTTTTGTCTATGATAGTATAAAAATATTTTTGATGCTCACGGTTATTATTTTTGGTGTATCGATACTGCGTTCGTATTTTCCGGCAGAACGCACGAAAAAGATTTTAAGTCACAAGCGTGAGCTTTATGGAAATATTGTAGCGGCGCTGCTAGGAACTGTTACTCCGTTTTGCTCTTGCTCAGCGGTGCCGGTGTTTATTGGTTTTATTGAATCTGGTGTACCGCTTGGCATTACGTTTTCTTTTTTGATTGCTTCACCCATGGTCAATGAGGTAGCCGTCATTATGCTGTGGGGGTTATTGGGATGGAAGATTATGGCTATTTATATTTCTTCCGGGCTTATCATTGCCATTATTGCCGGATATTTAATTGGTAAATTTAAATTAGAGCATTTAGTGCAGGATTATGTGTACCAAATGAAAGTTGGCGATACGGAGCTTGTTGATCAGTCCATTGCTGAACGTTTGCAGTATGCACGTGATTATACGAAGGAAATCTTAAAAAAAATATGGATTTATGTTATCGTTGCCATTGCACTTGGCGGCTTTATTCATGGCTATGCACCAGGAGATTTTTTGGTTCAGTATGCAGGTAAAGATAATATATGGGCAGTGCCGATGGCAGTATTAATTGGTGTACCTTTGTATTCGAATGCGGCTGGTGTAATACCTATTGTTACGGCTTTAATTCAGAAGGGGATGAGCCTTGGAACGGCACTGGCTTTTATGATGGCTGTAACTGCTTTGAGTTTTCCGGAAATGATTATTCTGCGCAATGTATTAAAGACAAAATTGATTGTGATTTTCATTGCTATTTTGACGGTGTCTATTATCTTTACAGGATATCTTTTTAATATTATAATTTAATCATATTACAATATTAGTGCAGGTAGAGTTGTTGAAACAATTTTACGATGGGAGGTGGGCAGTATATGGCAGAAGATATTGTGAATAAGCTAACTGCAGAATTGTTTAAAACGCTAGGCCATCCAGTGCGCATTAAAATACTTAGTATATTACGGGATGGTGAAAAGTGTGTATGTGAGATGATCGAAGCAATTGATATTGAACAGTCGAATTTTTCGCAGCATCTGGGTGTATTAAAAAAACAAGGTTTAATTGATTCACGCAAGGATGGCCAGAAGGTTATTTATTGGATTGCATATCCGTCCGTATTACAGTTGGTTGAGGCGGCTGAGAAAACGCTAAGCGAACAAATCGGACATAGTCAAAGTTTACTAAAGTTTTTAAAGTAGAAAAGATCGTTATAGTTTAGTTTATAGTACAAAATAAGTGAGTTGGAGGAATATATAATGAAAATTGAAATTTTAGGTATGGGATGTCAAAAATGTAAAGCGTTGGATAATGCGGCAAAACAAGCGGCAAAAGAACTTGGCATTGATGCTGAATTTGCCAAAGTAGAAGATATTAAAGCGATTATGCAGTATGGTGTTATGACTACGCCGGCATTAGTGGTTGACGGTGTGGTTAAGGTCAGTGGAAAAGTACCTAATATAGAGGAAATTAAAGAATTGTTAAAATAGAATGGGGATACTTTTATACAAAGCAGTGGGCAGAGAGCAGGCGATCTTTTGAGAAGATCGCCTGTTTTTTTTTGTAAGATTTTTAGAGTGGAGGGAGCAGATGACGGATGGAAAAAATTCAAAAGACAAGTGGAAACAGCATAAAAGTTGCATACTTATAAGTGTTTTATGAATTTTCGTAAAATGTATTGTGCTTTCTCATCGTGATTTGCTATAATGAACAGTAGAAAGCACGATACATCATGTGGATATGACTGCTGTTTTGGCGATACTGACTTTGGTATACGAGTCGTTGATATGAGGCAGGGCTTTAAAAATCAGGGGGTTGATTATTATGGATTTGATGAGTAAAGTTATTGAATTAGCAGATAAGTTACAAGAAAGCACAGTATGCTGCCGTCGTGATTTGCACGCTCATCCTGAAGCGGGTTGGACAGAGTTTCGTACGGCCGCGATTGTTGCAGCAACTTTATCAAAGCTGGGTTATGAGGTTGAAACTGGCAATAAGGTTATAGAAGAAGATGCTATGATGGGGCGTCCTGATCAGCAGGTTCTGGCAGACAAGCAGGAACGAGTGATTTCGCAAGGGGCTGATCCATTTTGGGTGGAACAGATGACGGGTGGAAAAACGGGTGTTGTAGGGACTTTTTCTTTTCAACAACCCGGGCCTACTGTTGCAATTCGATTTGATATGGATGCGAACGATGTTTGTGAAACAGAGGATGTACAGCATTATCCAAGGCGGGGCAAGTTTAACTCAGTCAATCCGGGTGTTATGCATGCTTGCGGGCATGACGGACACACTTCTGTGGGGCTGGCTGTTGCAAAAATTTTGCTGGAATTAAAAAGCAGTCTGACAGGTAAAATAAAGCTTATATTTCAGCCAGCTGAGGAAGGGGTGCGCGGGGCTAAAGCAATGGTAACAAAAGGAATTGTAGATGATGTCGATTATATGCTGGGGTCGCATTTTGGTTTTAAAATGAAACATACCGGACAACTGGCCTGCAATGTTGTTGGATTTTTAGCAACCAGCAAATATGATGTTGTATTTACAGGTCGTCCGGCTCATGCAGGGGCAGCTCCGGAAGCAGGCAGAAATGCATTGCTGGCAGGTGCTTGTGCAGCACTGAATTTGCATGCGATTTCCCGTCATAGTGAGGGCGTTTCCAGAATTAATGTGGGTGTTTTGGAAGCAGGAACTGGGCGTAATGTGATTGCTGATAAGGCATTAATGAAACTGGAAACACGCGGTGCGACAAGTAAAATCAATCAATATATGGCGGAGGAAGCCACTAGAATTGTTAAGGCAGCGGCTGCAATGTATGATGTTCAGGTGCAGATCACAGAAATGGGAGGAGCTGCCGGAGGCAAAAACACGGAGGAATTGTCCAGCCAAATAAAAAATATAGCACAAAGGTTGAATATATTTGAAGAAATTATTGATACATGTGATTTTGGTGCAAGTGAAGACTTTTCTTATTTTATGGAACGCGTCCAGGAAAACAAAGGGAAGGCAGCCTATATTATGGTGGGTGCTGATCTGGCAGCCGGACATCATGACTCACGATTTGATTTTGATGAAAAGGCTCTGGCATATGCAACAAAGATTTTAGCCAGTGTAACAGTAGAATTGTTGATGGTGAAAGAAAAATAAAGTACAAAGAGGACACTTGTGATGTAAAACGCAGAAGGCATGTGTTTTGCAATATACTAAAAACTGCAAGCAATTCAAACCATGTCGTTTGAGTTGCTTGCAGTTTTAGAACTTAATAGTAGAGCGAACAGATTTTATGTATTCATTTTTAAGTGAAAATGGGTAATGAGGTCTGTTTTTTTGTAGTATAAATTGTTTTTAGTTTGTATATGCTTTGAGGAAAAGGGCAATTGTTAAACAAAAACCGAGGATGATAATGCAGACACGTAATATTTTTTCATTCACCCGCTGCAAGGCAAAAGCGCCAATCTGGCCACCGGCAATGGAAGCAACGGAGGCAACTGCAACTTGTGTCCAGGCAACGTCCTTGGAAAAGAGAAAAATCAGAACGGCAGAAGCATTCATAACACCGGCTAATACATTTTTTGTTGCTCCGGCATTGCGCACGGGCAGACCAGCGAGGGTTAGAGCTGCAAGCATCAGAATGCCAATGCCGCCGCCAAAATAACCACCATAAATTGAAATCGCAAATTGTGCAGCGATACTGCCTTTGTGCCCTAGTTGTTTTGAATTTTCATCGATTTTTCGAAAAAAATTACCCCAGACAAAAACAAGCGTAGCAAATAGAACAAGCCAGGGAACTAATGCCTCAAAAATAGAGACCGGAGTGGTCAGAAGAAGCAGTGCTCCTATGATACCGCCCAGCAGACTGATTATAAATAGTGCCTTAAACGATAAGTTCGGCAGGCTGGAAACGTTTCTTCGTCCGGCCAGACCAGTAGCAACCTGTCCGGGAAAAAGTGCAACCGTGGAAGTGATATTTGCAGCTCTGGCATCCAGCCCGGTAAACATTAAGGCGGGAAAGGTAAGAAAAGATCCACCTCCGGCTAAAGCGTTTTGGATACCGGCTAAAAAAGCAATAATAAAAAGTGCAATAAAAGCAATCATCGTATAAAATACCATCCTATCTGCAATTGATTTAAAAGAATATTGTTGTTTATAAAAAAGACAGCAGGGGGCAAAACGTTTCGGAAAAAAGCATTATCTTAAGTATAATCGCAAATCATCCGTGGGGCAATTTAAACTTTTATTTCAATTGTTTTATGATTGAAGTTTGATCAGTGGCATCAATACATATTACATACAACATTTATAATAGGTATTTACTTATCAATAAGATAAAATATAACAATTTTACTTATTGATGCTTGAGTTGTAAACTAAAGATGAAAGAAAAAAGTCCTGAGGAGTGTTGACAATGAAAAATAAGTTTATTCAACGTATTCTTGTGCCCGTTGATGGGTCAGAGCATTCGACACAGGCTGTTTTGACAGCGGTTAAGATGGCGGAACAATTTTCGGTAGAGTTGTATTTTATTCAGGTGAAGGAGGTACGTAAAGCTGCGATTGATGCGTATCTTGCAGAGGATATTTTACTTGTAAATGACCGGATTGCTCAATCAATTATCAAGTCTGCTCTGCAGCAGGTGCCACAAGGTGTTTTGTGTTACAACTGTATTTTGGAGGGACAACCATCGAAAATTATTTTGGATTATGCAAATAAAATAGAGGCTGATCTTATCATTATGGGATCGCGTGGATTAGGAACAATTGAAGCTGTGCTTTTAGGCAGTGTGAGTCAGGAAGTAGTAGCACAGTCTAAAATTCCAGTGATGATTTGCAAGTAAAAAATAAGTACGAGGAGACAATACAAATGAAAATATCTGTTATTGGAGCAGGAAATGTAGGAGCAACTGCAGCAAATGTTATTGCTTGCAGAAATTTGGCAGATCAATTGGTTTTATTGGATATCAAAGCTGGAATAGCTGAAGGAAAGGCTATGGATATGATGCAGACAGCACACCTTTTGGGTATTGATACCTACATTAAAGGTGTTACCGGAGATTATCAGCAGACCGCAGACTCAAGTCTTATTATTATTACTTCAGGAATGGCTCGCAGGCCTGGAATGAAGCGAGAAGAGCTCATTTCTATTAATGCTGGTATTGTAAAGGATGTTATGCAGCAGTGTCTCAAGTATTCACCTGAAGCAATATTTCTCATTATTTCTAATCCGGCAGATACGCTTACCTACCTTGCCGTTAAGGAAAGTGGCCTTCCGCGATGTCGTGTTATTGGAATGAGTGGACTTTTGGATAGCAGCCGATTCGGCTATTTTTTAAGTAAGGCCCTGAATTGTACGCCACTGGATATTGATGCTATGGTTATTGGCGTACATGGGGATTTTATGCTGCCATTGAGTCGCCTTGCGCACTATCGGGGAATCCCCGTTGAGCAGTTGTTGAGTCCGGCAGTCATTCAGCAAGTTGAATTGGATACAAAAGTCGGCGGAGGAACATTAACGCAGCTTTTGGGGACATCGGCCTGGTACGCACCTG
>JBAYAD010000122.1:0-7596 GCA_041669965.1 Selenomonadaceae bacterium | reverse complement strand
ATATCAGTATATAGCTGGATCTTCCATTAACTGACGATAGTTTTCCTTCTATTAATTACCCGCACATTCTTTTATAAATAAAATATTCATTTAAGTCTGTACACTTTAGTAAATTTGTCAATATATTTTTTCCATAAATATACTATTTCGACAGTATATCTTGTTTCCCTTTGAGCTTTACTCAGCAACTGATCAATGCTTTAAATTATACACTCAAAGAAAAAACCAGGGAAAATCTAACTCCCCCAGCTCCTTTATCAGAATAAATCCGCTACTGCTTTAGCAGCTATCAGCTTTTCAATTGTAGTGTATCTTGGTGCTCGCATGGCATTTTGATTTGTATCCCCAAGAATAACTATCTCCGGGAGCGCAATTGCCGAGCCATCAAAATAAATAATTTTTTTCTTTGTATCTTTATATTGCTGTATGGATTTGACCTTGGCATAATGAGTTATTCCAGAAATTGGTGAAGCGCGATAAATTGCCACATACTTTATCTTCGGAATACGATCTTCTCGGATTCTGACAGAGTACCATGCATCTTCCCCCAGAAATGTTTCATGGAAACCTTCGTTATGCGCAGGGAAAATGACAGTGTCGTAATCATCTATTGAGATTTCTGCATCATTTTCCAAATCAGCATCAGATTCATCATCAAATTCATACCCGAGTTCCGCCAAGACCGATGAAGCAGCTTCCAAATATTCTCGCAAGGAATCTTCAATAAGAGTATTTCGTGAAACCATTTTCCCTTTAACCTCACTAAAACTTTTGGCTATTCTTTCTGCTTGTTCCAATAAATTTGCGTCCAAACTTATTGTGATGTTTTTGCGCGGAGCTTCTTCGGTTAGTGCTCGACGAATTTTTTCTTTTAAATTCATTTGAATCCCCCTCTGATTTTTAACATCAATTTATTTTATATATTAATGTAATTTTTAATATCTGTCAACATGTAAATTATAGCATAATATTTTACATTATAATTTTATACTACAAGACATGCATTTTGGGGGAACAATTCCAAAACCTTTACGTTATTTACTTGTTTCTTCCATTTCTCAAATCAGCTTTTTCAACTTTTCTCCCTGGTAAGCAACAACATTTCTCTTATTTTTACTAAGTTCAATCGCAACAAAAAAAGCACTTCCAGTACGGCAATACCGTTATCTGAAAATGCTTTTTCGGTAAAATATAAAAACATATGGTTGGTAAACGAATTTAAATATCTCGATCTGTAACCGAGGAGATCAAATCAAAACGTTTGGAAATAAATCCATATAAAGTCCATCCGGCGAAGGTAATTATCGCCCCATACATCATCGCTGTAAAACCACAAGCATACAACGCATAAAGGCTGTATACGGACCCAACGAAAGCAATAAAATTCACCCAACGGCTTTTCCTCCGAGGAACTCCCGCTGTTTCCTGAATAACAGCTACCGAAGCCATCGAAAGGAGATACGGAATAATATTGGTTACAACCGCCAGATCGACCAGAATGTTAAACTGTTTATTCAGCGAGGGACTCATGGTCGATAGAGCCAGCCCCGTTTGAACAGCTGTAATAACCAACATAGCCGTCAACGGTACATCAGATTTTGTTACCTTGCGAAAAATTTTAGGAAAATAGCCTTCGACTGCCGAACTTTTAAATACCTGTGCAATCGTAAACTGCCACCCCAGTAAAGAACCAAAACAAGACATCACCATGAGTCCCATAACAACTTTACCGATTGTATCATTGAACATCGCCGCAAATACAACTCCAAAAGGTGCGGTTGATTCAGCCATAATTGCGTTTGGCACGATACCTGCCATGACATTCGTTGAAAGAATATAAATAGCACCTGCACCCAAGGTACCGCCTAAAACAGCAATTGGGATGTTCTTTTCCGGATTGTCGACGGCATCCGTATTTGCACACGCCGATTCAAGCCCCAGAAAAGCCCATAGTGTCATGGAAATCGACATGCTGATTGCTTCAAACTGTGGATAATCATGCGGATTCCATGAAGAAATATATAAACTGCTATCAAACCAAAACCAGCCAAAGATGCTTAATATAACCACAGGAATAATAACACCTAAAATCGTGAAAGAGCTAATTTGCCCTGTAATTCTAGCTCCGCCAAAATTCAGCACGGTTGCCAGCCACAAGGTGAAAATGGTCCATAGGCTCACGGTAAACGGTGAAAGCGTCACCCCAAAAAGTTCTGCTCCATAGCCTACCGCTGAAATAGCAATCGCGGTATTGGCAATAACCAAAGAAATTCCATACGTATAATTTGCCATAAAATTTCCGGCTTTGCCAAAGGAATGTTCTGCATAACCACCCATTCCACCTGATTTTTTACTGAACATCCCGCATTTGGCAAAAGCATAGGCCAAGGCCATGGAGCCTGTTGCTGTGACGAGCCAGGAAACAATTGAGATTGTCCCCACTTCCGCCAGCTTTGTCGGTAACATAATAATGCCGGAGCCCATCATATTGATTGCCGTTAAAAAAGTGAGCTGCATAACACTCATTTTATTGTTTTTTTCAGACATTGTGATTCACCCTTTCTTCTGGTGATACAAATATCAAACGGCTTTTAGACAAATCCGACAGACTAAAAGCCGTCTGCCAGATTAATCCTTTTTCAATACATATCCATATCCTTTAATAAGATTTCCATCTTGTTGCAGGTAAACTCCTTGAATTTCAGGCGCAAATCCCGGAAAGTCATTAATTCCGGCTTCCAGCGTCAAAAAATAATGCTGTGCCGTTTTATTCCAGCGTTCACCTGGTACAACACAGATAATACCTGGCGGATAGGGTAACGCTCCTTCCAAAGCAACACGATCTACAATATGAGTCAATGGCACAAGTTCCGCTTCATTGCGTATCAAAGCCCATTGTGCTTCCTGCGCACTGATTGCTGTGCGTGGTAAAGTTTTACTGCGGAATAAATCCCGCTGCAAATTCTTCACATTGTTTTTCTTATAAAAATCATGCATTTCCTGGCATAAAGAACGGATTGTATAGCCTGCATAACGATCCATATTGTTTTTATAAACCGTTGGCAATACTTCGCTTAGCGGTAAATCTTCTTTAATGGCAATTTCGAAACGAGCAATCTGGGATACAAGATTTTGCAATTTTGTTGAAGTTTCTGCCGGTGTTAGTAAAAACAAAATGGAATTCAAATCACATTTTTCCGGAATAATTCCGTTTTCACGCAAATAGTTCGCTAAAATTGTCGCTGGAATACCAAAAGTATCATATTCTCCCGTATCCACCTTAATCCCCGGCGTAGTCAGCATTAATTTGCACGGATCGACAAAATATTGATTTTCCGCATAGCCTTCAAATGAATGCCATTTTTCACCCGGATGAAAGTTAAAGAACTCCAAATCATTTGCCATTTCATCGGTAGCATAGTCCTGCCATTTTTTTCCGTTTACCATTAAAGGAATAAACGGCTTAATCATCGAACAATTCTTTAATAATGCTTTTCTCGCTTCAATCCCCATTTTTACACAACTCATCCAGAGTTTACGTCCGGCTTCCCCAGAATGAATCTTCGCATTCACATCCAAGGTTGCAAAAAGCGGATAAAATGGACTCGTCGAAGCATGAAGCATAAATGCATTATTAAAGCGCTTATGATCGCAGTATCGTTTTTGTCCTTTTATATGACTGTCTTTCTTATGAATTTGTGATGCCTGTGAGAATCCCGCCTGCTGTTTATGAACGGATTGTGTTACAATAATACCCGGATCATCTTTTGTCAGCGTCAATAAAAGCGGTGAACAATCTTTCATCATCGGAATAAACTGCTCATAGCCGACCCAGGCTGAGTCAAACAAAATATAATCACATAAGGGACCGATTTTATCAACGACCTGCCGGGCATTATAAATCGTTCCGTCATACGTTCCGAGCTGGATAACCGCCAGGCGGAAAGGTCGCTTTTCTTTTGTTTTGCGTGGAGCAACTTTGGCAATCTGCTCACGCAAATACGTTTCATCAAAGCAATGGCTGTCAATCCCGCCAATAAAGCCAAATGGATTTCGTGCTGTTTCCAGATAAATTGGTGTAGCACCAGCTTGTGTTAAGGCTCCCTGATGGATAGATTTATGGTTATTGCGATCAAACAAAACCAGATCTCCCGGAGAGAGCAAGGCATTGGTTACCACCTTATTCGAAGCCGAAGTACCATTTAAAACAAAATAGGTCTTATCCGCATTGAATACTTGTGCTGCTTGCTTTTGCGCTTCGCAGGCAAATCCTTCATGAATTAACAGATCGCCCAATTTCACATCTGCATTGCAGATATCGGAGCGAAAGAGATTTTCTCCGTAAAATTCGTAAAGATAACGTCCTGCCGGATGTTTGCGGAAAAACTGCCCGCCTTGATGTCCCGGACAATCAAAGGCCGCATTGCCGCTTTCTACATATTCACTTAGTGCCTTGAAAAAAGGCGGTAATACTTTTTCTTCGTATAAAACAGCTGCCGCTTCAATCTGACGGCTGTAAAGACGCAAATCAAAATGCGTCGTATCCATCACATGATAAACCCGCCCCACTAAAGTTTCTTCCAATGGAGCATCTTTAACCAGCACGATAAAGAGCGGAATACCAAACTTCGTATCCTGAACGGCCTTGGCATAGCTGGTTTCCTCACTCGTAAGAACAAGTGCAGCCACATCAGTATAATCCGTCTGCCCTGCCTCTACCAAGTCCCGTTCCGTAGTAAAATACTTTTTAGCTTCAGGTCCATAAGCAATTTTGAAATGTTTCATTTGCTTCCTCCTAATATTCTAATGAAGTAGTTTCTAAAAAAACATTATGCAGTTTTTGGTAAGTCTTAAGTTCTCTTTACCCGCCGGCCGGTCGGGTTTTTATAAATTTCATTAATCTAACTATTCAACTTACATCCTCATTATAATTCATATATGACAAAATATCAAGAGTTTTATATTACATATGACAATAAAGGAGTTTTGATTATGCCACATGATTTATCCACACTGGGAAAACGCCTGTTTTACCTAAGACAATCGAGTAATAAAACACTCCAAGAAGTCTCTAATAATACAAATGTATCAAGCAGCAACCTAGGAAAATATGAAAAAGATCAAGTACAGCCTACTGCTGACTCTATTATTTCGCTTTGCAAATACTACAGTGTTTCTACCGACTGGTTATTAAAAGAAGAAAAAGTACCTCATGCTTGCATAAAAGAAACCGTCACAAACCATCATGTCACATTTGACAAAGAAACAACTGAAATGATTCAAGCCATAAAAAATATGATGTCTGATCCCGACCCGGATATCCGTGCATGGGCAAAAATTCAATTTCGCAAAACGTTTGCGGAATACATGCCACCAAAAAAGCAAAAAAAATGATATTGCTAAGCAATATCACAATTATAAAACTATAGAAAAAGACCATTACACCCGCCAAAACAAGAGCGAGACCAACACTATTTTTTAATAGCCGTTGATCTCGCTCTTGTTTTGATAATACTTAACAGCAAATGCCTAAAACACAAAAGATGTCAGTTGACGATCAACCACAGCATAGAAGTTTATGACCTTATTAATTCTGTCTGGTTAATTGCAGCCAATCCACTATAATAGTACACTACCCTTTTAGGCATTATCATAAACTTTCAAAACATCATTATCCAATCTTTAATTCTGTCTCTTGTCCGTCCTGCTTGCTGTTTTTTTATCACTTCAAAATTTTTATAAAATCTCTTTATTTTCTTGATCTGCACTTAGAAACACATATATTAGATATTTATGGCACCATGATAGTGACTAAGGATTGTTCACAAAACTCATCGCAGTCCCAAGGTCTTCCGTCTGACAAGTCTTGCCAATTTTATCAGAGTATCTGTGCTACCTTACTCATTCATAAAAGAACTTTTTTTATATTTTTCATAAGCTTTTTCATAAAAAGTTCCTAAATCACTTAAATCAATATTCATTCCATTCTTGTAATAAATATTGCAAGCGCAGCCAAAAGCATATGTAGTTGCCGCTGCAATAGAAGCTGCAAGAGCCATTACAGCACCTTCTCCAATTGGCCCGCCAAACCAGCCGAATCCTTTCATTACTGTAATAGCACCTCTAAAAAGTTTCTTACCAACGCTTCCAGTTATTGTTGATCCAATTAACTTCATTACATCGGCTTTAGTCACTTCACAATCATAAATGTATGCGATTTTCATAGATAATCCAACTTGCAGTGCTGTTAAAGGAACAATATCGGAACCGGGAATTGGTATAGCACCTATGGCAGCAGCTGAAGCAGCTGCACCATTAATCCACTTTTTTACCATATCTTCCTTAAATATAGAAACTTTTGCATATAATAGATCTTTACCTAAAGTTTCGATGACTCTTACAATTTCAGTATGAAGCTTCTCAATACCCATACCTTTTTTAGAAGATATTGGTATTGGATACATATCTGTCATTTCATGAATCTGATTAATTGTCTGTAAATACGAGTCTTTTTCACTTAAAATACTGTCTTCATACCAAATATCTACTTTATTTAAAATAAGCAGTAAGGGCTTGTTTAATTTTTTATAAGCATCTATTGCTTTTTTTTCCTGATTTGTAATTCCTACAGCAGCATTCAAAAAGAATAAAATAACGTCAGTATCTTTTTCAATAAATTCATCTGCTTTTTTGCTTACCTCTTCATTAATATCTTGCAGGCCTGGTGTATCAGCAATTATAACGTTTTCAGTCAGTTTAAATAACTTTACACCTTTCGTCCACCCCGCTGTTGCATTAACTTCAGATAGTTCTTTACCAAACAATGCATTTATCGTACTTGATTTACCAGTATTAACAGTGCCTACTAAACTAAATGTTAATTTTGTTTGCCTAACATTTTCAAATTCAGCTTGCTGCTTATCAAATTCTTTTTCAAACTCCGACTGATAGTTATTTGCATCAAAATCCATTTGTAATCACTCGCTTTCCTACTATTCAGTATATAAAGCACGACAATACTTTTTAATAATTTCCCACTTACAAAAGAATAACCAGCTGTGGATAAATCCTAAAACAAAGGGGTGATTTATTATATTTTATAACGAAGTAAGTTACTGTAAAAATGAGGACCTGGCATTTCGCCAAGTCCTATATTTTGACTCATTATTATATAAGATTCATCTAATCCGGAGTATTGCAGTTCAAAGCAATTTGGTAGTAACGTACAGACTTTCTTTTACGTCTCACCTGCAAAAATATTAACCTTCACTCATTCTGCAGGTTATACGAATATCATTTAATTTTTTTTCTAGATCTTCAAGTGAAACACTCATATTGTAAAAAGCGCCTATCTTATTAAATAAAGCACACGCTATTTTTAGCTGATTCTCATCGTGCAAACTGAATATTTGTTCCTTTAAATCAACATCAAAAACCAACTGCAAAATTCCTTCTGGTTGTTTTTCCTGAACTAAATTGCAATTAATTTTCTCATTTTTTTCAGGTAAAATATGCAATAATATTTTAAATATCATTACTAAATAATTATGGTTTCCTTTTGTTTTTAGTTCATCTTTTGATATGTTATTGATTACT
>JBAYAD010000121.1:0-7681 GCA_041669965.1 Selenomonadaceae bacterium | reverse complement strand
TTTAATTCGTGGAAGAAAGATGCGCGTAACAGAGTGATGTCTGCACTGCCTATAGAGAAAAAAGTACCGTTTGCACCACAGGTACTGGCGAAAGAAGATCGTGGTACATATACAGCGGAAAAGATTGCATTCAATATCACACCGGAAAGCCGTGTTCTTGCGCTTGTTCTTGTACCAAAAGGAAAGGGGCCGTTTCCGGCAGCTGTATTGTTTCATGATCATGGTGGAGAATTTACTATTGGCAAGGAAAAAATGATAAAAACATGGGGAGATACCGATAAAGAAACGATCGCCGAAAAATGGTCGCAGAAATATTTCAGCGGACGTTTTGTTGGTGATGAGCTTGCGAAACACGGCTATGTCGTTTTGGCAACAGATGCTCTGGGCTGGGGTGATCGCGGGCCGCTGAAATCAGCTGCACAACAAGCACTTGCGAGTAATATGTTTAATTTAGGCAGTTCTTTAGGTGGCCTAATGGCTTATGAAGATATGCGGTCAGTTGACTTTCTGGCATCACAACCGCAGGTAGATAAAACAAAGATCGCTTCGATCGGTTTTTCAATGGGAGCCTATCGGTCCTGGCAGGTTGCAGCGTTGTCGGATAAGGTAAAAGCGGGTATTGCAGTCTGCTGGATGGGAACGACAAAAGGTCTTATGGTGCCAGGCAATAATCAGTTAAAGGGTCAGTCGGCTTTTCAGATGATGTTGCCTGGGGTCGTGAATGATTTGGATTATCCGGATGTTGCAAGCTTGGCTGCGCCTAAGCCTATGCTGTTTTATAATGGCGGGATAGACACGCTCTTTCCACCGGATACAGTGCAGCAGGCATATGCTGGTATGCGTAAAGTTTGGGATTCCCAGCATGCGGACAGTAAATTGGAGACTAAAATATGGGCAGGACTCGGTCATGTTTTTGTACAGGAAGAACAAGAAGCCGCTTTTGCCTGGCTGGATCAGCAGTTTGGAATAAAGTAAAAACTTAGGGGACACTATGTTAATGGAACCAAAGGAAGCTGATTTCTTTATTGTATAGAAACCAGCTTCCTTTGGTTTAGGTAGGAAAAAATATAAAATAATTTACTGAAAAAATCTACTATACAGGGTTATTACGACAAGTATTTTGCAATGGTAATAATCAGTGGCATACTGAGCAGCGATACTAAAGTGGAAAGAGACAGAATTTTACCAGGGAAAGCAGGGTCTTTTCCTGTGAGGGCTGCAAATAGTACGGCGAGGCCGGCTGTTGGACAAGCTGCTAATATAGCTAGTGATAACATCAAGTTTCCGTTTATTCCATAAAAATGAAGCAGAATGACAACAAGAAGCGGAAAAACAAAATTGCGGGTAAGTACACCCAGCCAGATTTGCAGTTCAGAGAAAAGATGCGAAAATGGAATAGCTGTCATCGTTGTGCCAATGATGATCATTGAAAGTGCTGTGTTTAAATCTGCCACGTATTTTATGCCGGACTGGATCGGAGACGGCAGTTTTATCGAGTAATAATAAAGAAACATACCCAGGATAGCAACGAGAATATTTGGATTGAGCAGTGAGCGCAGCACAGTCTTAATGTTCAAACGCTGCGTATAAAGCAAAAAACCGTGTGTCCAAAGAAAAATGGAAAAAAAAGCATTGTAAACTGAACCGTAGAAGATGCCTTGTGCACCGATAAGACTGCCGAGCAGTGGAAATCCCATGAAGCCACAGTTCGAATAAATTGTTGAAAAACGGAGACTGCAGCGTTTCTCAAGGTTCGAAATGGTTTTTTTATTGAAAAGCAAATGGGCAAGTACGATGAAGATAATCTGTATGACGATCGTCAGCAGTCCAACCAATAGTAAATTATGAAACATTACGGGGTCAAAGTCGACTTGAAATGCCGATAAAATGACACAGGGCATAACGATGTAGCACAGCAAAAAAGTCATTTGTTCCGAACAAGCTTTATCAATTTTATTTTTTTTTGTCAGGATATAGCCAATGCCCATTAGCAGAAACAAAACCAGAACCTGATTAAATATAGTGAAAAACATAATTGTGTATTTTCGAGAAGGACGTGCCTTTCGAAATTCTCCTTTTTCATAAGAATATTTTTAGTAGCTAAGTTAGTAGCTACTAAAAATAGTAAGCTTTTTTTTTCTGCTGTCAAGAAGGATATGATATACTTGTAAATAATACATAGTATAAAATGGGTGTTGAGTTTATGCGCTTGGATTCTTTAGAAAAAGAAGGTACTTAGATGACAAAACACGTCTATGAAATTTTACAGCAATTATCTTTTACTGAATATGAAGTGAAGGCATATTTAGCTCTTCTGATGAGTTCTGTGCCATTGTCGGGTTATGCAGCAGCTTTGCAATCGGGCGTTCCGCGCTCAAGAATTTATGATGTGCTCAGTAATCTGGAAGAGCGCGGCGATATTATTGCCAGTCATGAAACGCCGGCACTCTATATGCCGGTGTCGCCGCAGGAATTGATCTGCAACCGTAAAAAAGCAGCAGAAGTAACTTTTTCGACGGCGAAAGAGTTTTTTCAACGTATAAAAGAACAGTAAAAGTAAAAGAAAATATATGGAATATCAAAGGGCGCTCGGCAATTTTTACGCGTATGGCAGAAATTATTCAACGAGCGCAGCACCATGTTTTTTTGGAACTTTGGCCGGAAGATCTGCCGGAACTTTTTGCTGATCTGCAAGCGGCGGCGAATTCCGGTGTAAAAATAACACTGGTATCATATGGGCCGGTTGCAGTTGATTTTGCCGATGTCTATGAGCATTATCTTTTAAAGGAAAACGAGAGTGGCGGCAGATGGGCGATACTTAGCTCAGATAATAAGGAAGCATTAGCAGGTGTTGTTTCCTTGGCTGAAAACTGCCGTGCTGCATGGAGTTCACATCCGGGGCTGGTTATTCCAATCACGCAGATGATCGTCCATGATCTTTATCTTTTGGAGATATTAAAAAAGCATCGCAGCGTTTTGGAAGAAAGCTTTGGCAAAGATTTACAGCTATTGCGTCGAAGATTTCGCGAAGACTGGCTTGTTTCTGCTGAAGAAAGTGCGGGAGATTTTAATACAAAGTAAAAGCTTTGCTGCTTTGCAACACAAGCTGATTTTTAAATTATAGTATGAAGAGGTGCAGTAATATGAGTAAAGTAAAATTTGCAATAGTCGGAACCGGATCAATTACCGCGGTGCATGCCCAGGCAATTTTGCACACAGCTGGTGCAGCTTTGACTGGGATTTATGGGCGGGCTGCATCAAAGGTGCAGGAGCTTGCCAAGCAGTATAATTGTGAAGGATATACGGATTATCAAAAAATGTTAAAAGAAGCTGACATTGATGCCGTAACGATCTGTACACCGAGCGGGACACATACTGATTTTGGAATAAAAGCTGCATTAGCGGGAAAACTTGTCATCGTTGAAAAACCGATTGATGTCAATCTTGAAAAAGCAGATAAGCTGATTGAAATCTGTCAAAGCCAGCGGGTTACATTGGGAATTATATTACAAAGACGTTACAGCAAAGGTGTTATGGATTTGAAAAAATTACTGGATGAAAAGCAACTGGGAAAACTGCTTTTCGGCGGATGCTATATGAAATTATACCGCAGTCAGGAGTACTATGACAGTGCTGCATGGCGTGGTACGTGGGAATTGGATGGGGGAGGTGTTCTAATGAATCAGGGCATCCATTATATTGATATGCTGCAATATCTTGCAGGACCCGTTTCAGAGATTACTGGCAATTGTGCTGCGTTGGGACATGCAGGTCTTGCGGTAGAAGATACTGCCTCCGCCAGTATCAGGTTTCAATCGGGGGCGGTAGGAGTTATTGAAGGGACTACGTGCGCTTATCCGGGCCTGGTTTCCCGGGTTGATTTATATGGCACAGAAGGCAGCGCTATTATTGAAAATGATATACTCACTTCTGTTGAACTAAAATCCGGTTATCAATATAAGGTAGAAAGCAGCAGTGAAAATTCGGGAGTCAGCAGTCCGGATATTGATTTTGAATGTCATCAACGCCAATTCCAGGAGATTGTTGCAGCAATTCAAACGGGTGGGAAAACTCCTGTTAGCGGAATCGAAGGGCGAAAAGCTTTGGAAATCGTAGTGGCAATTTATAAAGCTGCATTTACAGGTGAACGTGTTGCTTTGCCGCTGACAGACAGTCTGTTTTTAAGAGAAATTGCCAATGCCGGTGGGTTTACACGTATAGTATAAGAGCATAATGTGCAATATCCTTTACAAGGGAATGAAGTTAAAATAGGTCGTGCTGCTATGAGATAGGATGCAGCACGACCTGTTTTATTTGAAAGAGTGTGAAGCCGAGTTGGTAGTATCATGACAGTGCAGCAGGCAAACTTCACGTGTATTGTCCCAATGTATTTTTGAAACTGCGGCATGTACCCATAAATCGCGTTTGGGGAAATAGATATCTGTCTGTGCTTGCTCGATGGATTCTGTGAGTAAAAGTACAGGGCAATACTCGCAGGGTTTTTTTTCACAGCTAATAAAGTTATAGCAGCATTTACCGAGTTGATCGGTACCAAAAACATCAAGAGATTTTTTGTTTGCAAAAAGAATTTCATGGGTATTCTTATCAATGACATAAATAAAAGAGTCAATGTGGTCCAGAATTTCTAATGTCTGCATATGGGAGACCTTCATTTTATCAAAAGCTCTTTTTTTTAGTAAAAATGTGCTCAAAATTTCCGCTGTAAAGGATAAGACTTCGATTTCTTCATTTTTCCATAAACGCGGATGGTGATGGTATTCAAAACCAATGACACCGGCGGTTGTCCCTTCGTTTAACATAGCGCATTCCAGCAATGCCTTGACGGGGCTTTTCTTGAAATAGGTTTTTAACTCAGATGGAAGAAGAGTCGTATTGACACAACTGAATATGCCATTTTCATCAAAGTGTGAAAAAAATTTCTCAGCAATGGATTTTGCGATGTTTTGTTGTTCACTTTGCAGAGAAGGGATTCCCTCATCACACCATTCAAATGTATTGCAGTATTCTTCCCTACAATTTTTTTCAAGAATAAATGTTCGGCTTATATTATATTTGCGGCCAATGATTTCCAGAATAAGATTGATCGCAGCATTGGCATCATGGCAGCGATATAAAATTTTAAAAATGTATTCAATGACGTTTTCATGAAAGGCTTTTTTGTTTTTTGTGTTGGCACTTTTAAGTGTTCGTGTACTACTATATTGTGGCTTCGGTAAGTTTTCATGAAAAAAACGGAAATTATTTTTCCCATGTTCTTTCACATAATAAAGTGCATGGTCCGCTTTTTGGAACAGCTCATCAAAATGTGTCCCATAGAGGGGAGAGACTACAATGCCAATGCTGGCAGATACTTCATAGTTTGTTCCGTTGCTGGTGTATTTTCGCTGTAGCAGCCGGATAAGTTCCTGCGCTTTTTTGATAATAAGTTCTTCGGTTGTTATATTTTTAAAAAGTACTATAAATTCATCTCCGCCGATTCGCCCAACGATATCCGATTTCCGAAATGAATTTTGGATGCAGTGTGCTAAATCTGATATAACGGCATCACCAAATAGATGACCAAAATGATCATTGACTTCTTTGAAACCGTCAATGTCAATAATAAACAAAGCTTGATTTTTGTTTTGCAAACGAGCTTTTTTTAAATAATCAATGATCATTGCTTGTGTCGTTGCCTTATTGTAAAGGCCGGTTAAGACGTCCATTTGTGCCTGATAAAGCAACTTTTCATATTCTTTTTTTTGTGAATTAATATCGGTTATCATACAAAAAACCCGCTCTGGAAAACCTTTTGCATTACAGCGTAAAAGGAGACGAAGCTGAAACCAGATATAAACTTGTTTTTTTGTTAAAAGCCGTACTTCGATTTTTTGGTAATGCTTTGTGTGATCAGTAGCTTTTTTGTTGTTTTCTATATCTTTAATATAAGGGGTTAATTCGTCAGGATCATCGGGGAACATAAAAAAGTTTTGAGAAATATGCTGACTGAAATTTTCCTGTTGTGGTTCAGCACCAAATTTTAATTTCCAATTAGATGAAACATAAAAACGATCGCTGGCGATATCCCATTCAAACATAATAGCATTACTTAATTCTGCTAAAATGCGATAACTTTCCATATCAAATTGTCGCAACTTCTTCATACTATCGCCTGCTTTTCTTTATTACATAACAGATGGTTTCTTAGCAAAATCAGCTATGTTATTCTTATAAGTTTATTACTTTATAAGGTTGCTGTCCAGCCTTGTTTTGCATTTTATTTTACTATATTTTGTGACCTGTTATTTTGGCAGAAAAAAGTCAAAAATATCCTAAATAGAAGTGACCGACTAAAAAACAAGTATTTTTAGTCGGCCGTTTTTATTTTAAAGTTTATTTAGTAAATATGTATCAAAAATGCAATTTTAAGCTATGAGAAAATAATATATTGCAGATAATTTAGTAGAAAAATCTATTCAAGTAACACAATACAATTGTGTTACTTCGTAGCTTAGATGTTGATTTTAGGTTGGATTTTTGAAGCAGGAGGTGCGTGCAATAGCAAAAAACTGTTTGTTGTGGTTACGTTAAATTAGTTGAAAATAAAATTGTTATTATGGAAATGGAGAATGTGAGAATGAATTTAAGAACAAAAATGCTGATTTACTTTTTTATGGTAGTTGTGGTTGCAGTAATCGGGTTTTCGTATACAGCATGGAAAGTAAATGACGCAGCGACGATTGTCGATACTGTTAAAACGCGTGATTTGCCGCGTACACTTACAGCGAGTAAACTAAATAGTAATGTTTCTGATGAAATTGGATATGTGAGAGGTTATTTTATTACAAAAAGTCCGAAAATGTTGGAAGATTACAAGAAAATTGTTGAAGCAGATAAACAAATAGAAGAAGATCTTATAAATAGCTCTGTGACAGAAGATGGAAAACGATTAAGTAAAGAAGTTAAAGAGTTAGATAACCAATATGCTGTTATTGCAGATCAGAAGGTTTTTCCTTTAATATAGGCAGGAAAAGAAGCAGAAGCATTACAGGTTATGGTCAGTGAACTAACACCAATCGGAAATGCTTTAAATAATAAAGTCGATGAATATCAGGTGTTAAGAAATAAAAATGTTACAGCTTCCTTGGATCGTTCGGTTGAGTTGACAGGACATGCTAAAATGATCGCACTTATTGCAGGTGTTCTTGCTGCACTTTTAGGCATGCTTATCGGATTTTTCTCAGCACGCAGCATCTCACGGCCAATTGCTGAATTGGTTGCAATTGCCAAAAAAGTGGCTGGTGGGGATTTAACACAGAAAGCCATAATTAATCGAAAAGATGAAGTAGGAGATCTGGCAAACGCATTCAATACAATGGTCATGGAACTAAAAAATTTAATTAAACAAGTTACGGTCAATGCAGAACAGGTAGCTGCATCGAGTGAAGAGCTTACGGCAAATTCTGAGCAGTCGGCACAGGCGACTACCCAGATCGCTACTTCAATTACGGATGTAGCTACAGGTGCTGCCGAACAAATGAATGCGGCAAATTCAGCATCGGCTGTGGTAGAACAAATGTCAGCTGGTATTCAACAAATAGCGGCGAATGCCAATCAAGTTGCAGAAAGTTCCGCAAAAGCTACGGAAGAAGCAAAAAATGGTGACAGGAAAGCGGAAGAG
>JBAYAD010000120.1:0-7709 GCA_041669965.1 Selenomonadaceae bacterium | reverse complement strand
TGAAAGTGCATAAAGTCTATCCACTTTTTCATGGAATCGTATTGCTGATGAATAATCCTAGTATCACCAAAGGTCAGATACATCGACCATGGTAAGATGACCGCAGCATCTGCCCAAGCCGTTGCTGAATCCGTTCCTTGATTCAGCAACGTATCACTTTTCGAATAACCCGTCAACACATCCGGTACGACATGTGGTACCCCGCCCTCTGGTGTTTGATCTGCCGCAACATCCTGAAGCCATTTTTCATAAAACGAATACGTATTCATGAGATAGCAGGCTGTACGACTAAAAATCTGAGCATCTCCCGTCCATCCCAACCGCTCATCACGTTGTGGACAATCCGTCGGTACATCGAGAAAATTCCCTTTGAGCCCCCAAAAAATATTGTGTTGAAGTTGATTGACAACTGAATTCGAACACTCAAAAAATCCCGTTTGTTCCATAACCGAATGCACGGTACAAGCCACAAAGTTTTCCATCTGCGGTGTTCCTGGCCAGGATACAATCTGTGCATATTGAAATCCTTGATACGTAAAATTTGGATGATATATTTCAGTATCTCCACCGTGGCAAGTATAATCAATTTGTTCTTTCGCCGCACGCAGATTCGCAAAATATGCATTACCGTCTCCATCCAATACTTCAAAGCAATTAAGGATAACCTTATCCCCTGCTTTACCGTTGACTGAGAACTTTATCCACCCTGTCATATTTTGACCAAAATCAACAACCGTCTCTCCTTTTGGCGTCTGAAAAATGCGTTTCGGCTTTAGACAATCATTTATACCAGGCTTTGAAGCATACTGCGGTGAAAGAATACTTGTATCACCAGATATAAGTTGTACACTATGCCATTCTTTGTCATTAAACCCAAGATTATTCCAGCCTGGCTGTTCTAGGCGTGCATCATAAATTTCACCATCATAAATTTCCGAAAAAATGACGGGACTATCTGTTCCCCGCCAATTTTCATCTGTAGAAAAAACCTTTTCACTACCATCCTTATATTTTACATGAAGCTCTGCCAAAAAAGCAGTCTGTTTACCATAGATATTACGAATATGATTAAAACTCATTAATCCTTTATACCAACCGGCACCAAGATGTGCACCAAGAACATTTGCTCCTTCTTTCAGTAAACTTGTCACATCATAGGTCTGATACACAAGATGCTTATGATAAGATGTCCAGCCTGGTGTCATTTCATCCGTGCCAACACGCTGCCCATTGATAAAAAAATGATATAAGCCAAAAGCAGTTGCATAGACACTAGCTGACTTAATTTCTTTTTCCAATGAAATTTCCTGGCGAAGATATGTTCCCTTGGAGTTATCCGCATCTTTTTCCGTCTCTGCTGAAATGAACTTTGCCTGCCAGGCATTGTCAATAACACCACTAAGAAAAGTCACCGGCACCGACCACGTACTCCAAACGTCTGTGTTGTTTTGCGCCTTTATACGAATAAAATAGCGCTGTGCTGTCCGAAGCTCTAAATCAAGCAAAATGCCAGCGGATGCACCAGATAAAACCATACCGCTATCATACAAAATACAGCTAAACATTTTATCCAATGATACCTGAATTTCATAGGCTGACTGCCAGCTGTTTCTTTCGTCACTTACCATCTGCCAGGAAATGCTTGGCGCTTTTACAAGTCCTGCCACTTCATCCGTATAATTTAATTTCACTTTTATTACCTTAAACATGGAATAGCCTCCTTTTACCTTTACTGACAGATTCTTTTATTCTAAATAAAACACCTGCTGCATTTTAGGTTGGGCACCCGTAACCGGATCAATCACCATCGTCATGACGTCCTTCATATATTCATTCCATTTATCGACAATTGGACTGTCTGCCTGATATCTTTCGGCAAAAGCTACACTTTTTTCACATTCAAAATAGCCAAAAACCTCATTGCCAATATTCCAAATCGAATAATTAGAAATCCCCGCATTTTTTAATACGGTTTTCATTTCCGGCCATATAGTATCATGCCGTTTCTTATATTCCTCCAATTTATTTTCATGAATTATTGCTTTCCATGCAAAACGTTCCATTTTGCCACGCCCTTTCTATATATTTAATACAGGGACAGCTAATTGCTGCCCCTGTATTGTTTTTACGTTAAGAATGTTTAACCTCGCTGGCAGCAATGCAATTATCATCGTCCAGTTCATTACCATATCTTTCCTGCGTAATTTGATCAAGTGTCTTACCGCGATCATCCGGTGCCCAAATCGCTGCAGCAAAACGTGTAACAAAAAATGTAAAACCTTGCGCTGTTGCGCGATAACGTACTGGAAAAAGTTCAGAACTCCAAAGCTGATAAAACTGTTGCTGCATTGCAAAACCATTGACAATCGTAAATGCCCAAAGCATCCAAGTTTGCAGCATTTCAGCTGGTAGTGTCCACACCGTCCAGGCAATCATTGCTGCTGCCCCAAAAATGGTGTAAAGAATTCTGCGGTTTACCTTATCGCCAAAGTACATAAAGACTATGGTTGCAAGAATACAAACTGCAAAATTTGCACACTGCATAACAAGTGCCATTGTGTTGCTAAGATTACCAACATGTTCATAAATATAAGGCATAAAAAACCCTGCCGTACTTGCCGAAATATTCCAAAGTGTATAAACACCACAACATAAAAGAATAGTTTTAAGACTTGTACCCTTAAGAATCATAGCATACGTAACTTTCTTGAATGTACCTTCAGCAATAAGCTCTTTTTCTTTGATTTTTGATTCCTTCCATTCAGCAGATTCTGGCATTTTAAGGCGCTGATACCAAATAAAGGCTGCTACAACAATCAAATGAGCAAACATAATACGATTTCCCAATAATCCGAACATTGAATTCAACGGTATAGACCCGGCAAATACCACAACCGGCCCAAGCATCCAGGCAATCTGAGCCGATCCACAGTGTTTCGCCCGATTCTCCGAGGGAGCCTCTTCCGCAATAAACGTCCATGATGCAACAACATCAGCTCCTACAGTAAGACCGACAATAACGTACCCCAACAAAAACATTGGATAATTTGTAGCACATACGATAAGTGCTACACCAATCATATAGATAAGAAGTGCATAGTTATAAACAAATTTACGGCCATACTTATCACAAATTTTACCACCAATAAGTGCGCCGATTGCCGCACCACCTGTATTCGACGATAAAGCTGCCAGAATCCCCATTTGCATACTATCCATTCCAAAATACGCCTGCCACATACTAAGACCTGCTGCACCAGCAACAATAGAACCAGCATCAATATAACTAATCAGTCCGGCGGTAATCGTTTTTTTCCATGGTGACATATGATAATCGAGTTTCACATTCATTTGATTTCCTTCTTTCTTTTCATTTTGATGGTACTAATAAATTATGAAAAAATTATATAAAAAGAATTTTTCAACAATTTTAGTTAAGAAAAAGAGGATGCCTCTCTTTTTCTTAAGCTTTTTACTACTCATTGCTCACTACAATTTTTTACTCTAAAAACTCTTCTCTAAGAGTAATCTTAAATTCTTTAGCAAGATCACGGAAATTCTGGCTGCTGATGGTCTGTTTTTTACCGCCCATCGAACAAACCTTAATATAGATTTCGGCTGCTTTTTCTACCGTATCCATAAGTCCAAAAGCTTCATCAAAGTCTTTTCCAACGACAAACATGCCATGATGTGCCCAAATTGCAACATTATATTTTTTCATAAGTTTCCCGGTTGCATCTGCAATCGCTTTACCGCCCGGCACCATCCAGGGTACGACACCAATCCCTTCGGGGAATATAACCGGATCTTCAGTTGCCATTTCCCAGAGTTCACGTGTAAACACCTTATCTTTAAGGGGCAGCACAAAGGTCAGTGCAATTGTGTTTGTCGGATGAGCATGATAAATAACGCGGACTTTCCCATTGGTAAGATCTTTTTTTATACTGTGATTTAAAAGATGTGTTGGAAACTCGCTTGTTGGACGGCCACCGTGCTTAAGCCCCCAGACGATACTGTAGTTTTCACCCTTATCATCAATTTTTGCAATTGCAATATTATCCTCCGGACAGAGAATAACATTGCGCATATATTTACCAGTCCCCGTCACAAGAAAATATTCTTTTGCAAGGTTCGGCACGCTAACGCCAATTGAAATCCATTCTTTTGCTGGCTTTAAAGCATCTTTTACTTCTTCAATTTCTTCCGGCTTTATACGATAGCTCAAGTTCCCACCATTGCGTTCGTGCCAGCCTTTTTTAAAGGCATCATCCGTAAGTCGGATAAATCCCTGTACAAATCCTGCTTTTTTTATGTCCATTTGATTTAACTCCTTTTAACGTTTCGAGAGTACTTCCATCTCATATTTTTGTACTTCCTTAAACCATTCTTTTTTCTGTGGTACACCCTGCATTTCACAGTAGTAATCCCATATATCGCCAAACGGATACGTTTTAATTTCTTCCATTGTTGCCATGAGCTCTGTGAAGTTCTTTTTGTCCTGCATCTTTTTAAGCGCATCATTTGGCATAAGAAGCGCGTATAAAAGCGCTTTTTCCATATTTCGCATACCAACAACCCAGGCCGAAATACGATTGATGCTTGCATCAAAAAAGTCAAGACCAATGAATACACGTTCAAGTCCATTACAGCGAACGATTTCTTTTGCAATTTCTTTGAGTTCCTCATCAAACAAAATAACATGATCACTGTCCCATCGTACTGGACGACTTACATGAAGTGCCAACTGATCGGCAAAAAGCAGCATCGATGAGATTTTATCGGATACAACTTCCGTCGGATGAAAATGACCTGTATCAAGCAAACAAAGAAGATTGTTTTTTGCCGCATAGTTCATATAGAATTCATGTGAACCTACCGTGTAGGATTCAACACCAAGACCAAAGACTTTTGATTCGACACTGTCGGCAAGATATTTCTTATCATATTTTTGCTGAAAAATTTCATCAAGTGCATCCTTCAGCCGTCTTCTTGGTCCGATGCGGTCTGCCGGAACGTCTTTGGACCCATCCGGAATCCATATGTTATTCAGTGCTGTGCAGCCAAGTTCTTTACCGAAGTACGCAGCAATCTTACGCGATGCCTTGCAGTGATCAATCCAGAACTGGCGAATCGAAGAATCGGTATTTGATAATGTCAAATTATCCGCTGCTTTGGGATGGGAAAACAGCGTTGGATTAAAGTCAAGGCCAAGACCGCGTTCTTTTGCATAATCGACCCATGCCTGGAAGTGTTTAGGTTCCAGCTTATCACGGTCAACGTTTTCATTTGTAATAGCATAGGATGCGTGCAAATTAATTTTATGCTTGCCAGGGATAAGACTCAGTGCCTTGTCCATATCTGCCATAAGCTGATCCGGATTTGTTGCTTTTCCCGGATAATTACCCGTTGCGGCAATTCCACCCGTAAGCTCTTTAGAATCAAAGCCAATAACATCATCGCCCTGCCAGCAGTGCATAGATACTTTTACCTTGCCTAATTTTACAAGGGCTGCGTCGACATCGACACCAATTCCCTCATACATTTCTTTCGCTTCATTAAATCGTGACATTTTTTCTTCACTCTCCTATAAAATTTTATTTATATATTTTCTAACAAACGCCACCTGCAGTTTATGTCTCTGTGTTTACTTTTTTAATATCAAATGATTTTGCAATGACGGCTCTGGCTTCAATAAGATCATCAAACTCTTTTGTTTTAAGCATCTGTGCCATAATGTTGCCAAGTGCAGTGGCCTCAATCGGTCCGGCATAGACATCCTTGCCTGTATACTTTGCTGTGAGATGATTCAGAAAGCTGTCCTGACATCCACCGCCAACAACATGAATCCGCTTATACGTTTTACCTGTGACTTCCTCGATTTCTTTTACAACCTCACCATAGCATTTTGCCAAACTATTATAGACACAGTAAAGAATTTCGCATTCCGTTTCCGGCTTTTCCTGCTTTGTATTTTCACAATAATCCTGCACAGCCTTGATCATGCTTTTCGGTGCAAGAAACGATGCATCATTCACATCAACAATTGATTTAAAATACGTTCCAATTTTCGCCAGCGCAAAAAGCTCATCAAACGAATAGGTATGCTTGAATTCTTTACGAATGGACTGCATCATCCAAAGTCCCATGATGTTTTTGAGATAACGGTATCTGTAGTGATAACCGCCTTCATTCGTAAAGTTATGCTGACGGCTTTTTTCCGTGCAGTCCGGAATCAAACGCTCAATTCCCATAAGTGACCACGTCCCTGAGCTGATATAAATCGAGTCATCATCATTTGCCGGAACAGCCAGCACAGCCGAACCCGTATCATGTGTTGCTGGTAAAACAACCTTTGAATTGAAGCCTGCAATCGCCTGAATTTCTTTTTTTAGATTACCTACTACTGTTTTAGGCGGATAAAGCGGTCCAAAAATTTTTGCTGGTATGTCTAGTTTTTCCAGAAGATCTCTATCCCAATCTTGTTTCTCTGCATTAACCAGCTGGGTTGTTGTTGCATTTGTGTATTCATTTTTTATTTTACCGGTTAGTAGAAAATTCAAGTACTCAGGAATCATCAGAAAATTTTGTGCCTTTAAAAGAAGTTCTGGTTGTTGCATTTTTATTGCCATTAGCTGATAAATCGAATTAAATACTTGTTTCTGAATACCATTGCGGCTATAAAGCTGCGCTTCACTAATGGTTTTATAAACTTCTTCATCCATTCCCTGTGTTCGTCTGTCACGGTAAGCTACTGCATCACCCAGAATCTTCCCTGATTTATCCAACAACACAAAATCAACACCCCATGTATCGATACCAATACTTCGTGGAATCCTGTTGAGTGCTTTACAGCATTTAATTCCTTTAATAACCTCTTGAAAAAGACTTTCTATATCCCAGCAAAGATGACTATTTTTTTTATCCAGATGATTCTCAAAGCGATAGATTTCCTCAATACGTACCTTACCATTCTCTATCCAGCCTAGAATATGCCGGCCGCTTGATGCACCGATATCTACAGCTAGATAATATGCATTTACCATATTTTGTTTCATATCCAACATAAATCCACCTTGCTCCAAATTGTTTTTATTTTGTTTTCATTCTTTTTTCTTTGCTTAAGATTATAATACAACACATAAAAAGATAAATCAAGATATATATTCTGTTTTTATTTGTATTTTTATTTTATTATGTTGTTGTTTTATGTTTTAACTAATTTATAGATTTATCGCTTACACACGCAAAAAAAATCTTAAGCATTATTGAAAAAAATCTTTTTTCGTTTCTCTATATTTTTTTTGCTTTAATGTCGAAATATAGAAGTGAACTTAGCCTAATTATTTGTTTTTACTTTTTCCTACTTAACTCCAATAAAAAATGGGCACTGCAAACTACATACAGTGCCCATTTCTTAGATCTGTTTTTTATTTTTCCGAGAAAAATGCTTTCATCATATCTTCCAATGACTGCTGATCTTTTACACCCATTGTTTCTCGTGCGGAGTGCATCGCCAGGATTGGGACACCAATGTCCATCGTTCGTATTGGCAGCAGTGTCGATGCAATCGATCCAAGTGTCGATCCGCCGACCATATCCGAGCGATTTACAAAGCGCTGGCAAGGGATATTATTTTGCTGGCAAAGTTCTGCTGCAATGGCGACAGCCTCAGCATCCCCAGCATAGGACTGATTCGCTGCCAGCTTGAG
>JBAYAD010000119.1:0-7768 GCA_041669965.1 Selenomonadaceae bacterium | reverse complement strand
TGGCAAGGGTCTTTTTGGCGGGACACAAAGTCAGTTGAATTTTTTGCCGGAAAATCATACAGATTTTATTTTCGCAGTAGTTGGTGAGGAACTTGGCTTTATTGGGGCTGTATTTTTATTAGGGTTATATTTTATTTTATTATGGCGTGCAGTCAGGATTGCAAGAGACGCAAGCGATAATTTTGGTATGCTGCTGGCAATAGGAATCAGTTCAATGCTTGTATTCCATGTTCTTGTCAATGTGGGCATGACGACAGGGATTATGCCGGTCACAGGCATTCCGTTGCCGCTTATGAGCTATGGTGTAAGTTCACTAACGACAAATATCATGTCAATTGCAATCTTATTAAATATTCATATGCGTAAACAAAAACTTTTGTTTTGATGAGAGAGCTGTTGTATAAGCGAATTCCAGGGGGAAAGGCTTAATGCAACAGTTCTTTTTTTATCGTGAGGAAAAAAGCTGACCCACGCAGTAGATAGAAATGTACTGCACAAGTTTGCTTTAGTATGGTACAATATATATAATTTCAGACAGCTGAAGCGGATTTGTTTAGTTGTTTAACGATGATGGAGGAAATTTTTAATGGTAAAACTGGAACCTGCTGTATTGCAGGCTGTAAGCAAACCTGCACGTTATACAGGGAATGAATGGAATGCAACAAAAAAAGATCATGCGAAGGTGGATTGCACTTTTGCACTTGCCTTACCCGATGTCTACGAAGTAGGGATGTCAAATCTTGGCATTAAGATTTTATATGAGATACTTAATAAGCGTGAAGATACGGCGGCAGAAAGAGTTTTTGCGCCGTGGATTGATATGGAAGCGAAGATGCGGGAGCAGGATATACCGTTGTTTTCATTAGAAACTTTTACAGAAATCAAGAATTTTGATTTGATTGGGTTTTCTTTGCAATATGAAATGATCTATACAAATATGCTTAATATGCTTGATCTTGCACACATCCCACTTTGGGCGAAAGATCGTTCTGATACGGATACTTTTGTTGTTGGTGGTGGCCCGTGTGTTTATAATACGGAGCCAATTGGTGATTTTTTTGACTTTTTTATTATAGGTGAAGGCGAAGAAGTCATTGGTGAGGTTGCTGCAGCGTTCTGTGCATGGAAAAGAGAAAACCGGATCGGCGGCCGTAATGGATTTTTGCAGCGTGTTGCTGAAATCCATGGTATTTATGTGCCATCTTTCTATGAACCGGTATATGATGAAACAGGACTGTTTAAAGAAATTAAACCAATTAATGCACATGCAAAAAAAATGATTTACAAGCGTGTTGTTAAGGATATGGATACGGTTGATTTTGTGGAAAAACCGGTCGTTCCATATATTGATATTGTACATGACCGGATTATGCTGGAGCTTTTTCGTGGCTGCTCGCGTGGCTGTCGTTTTTGTCAGGCAGGTATTGCATATCGCCCAGTACGTGAACGTACGGAAAACCGGTTAAAGGATCTCGCACGCAAGCTTATTAATACCACGGGCTATGATGAGATATCTTTGACATCGCTGAGCTCGGCGGACTATTCCTGCCTGGGGCCGTTTGTCGATGACCTTATGGATGAATTTAAGGATAAAAAGGTTAGTTTTTCATTGCCATCTCTGCGTATTGATAGTTTTTCTATTGATCTTGCGCATAAGCTGCAAAAGACACGTAAAAGTGGTCTTACATTTGCACCGGAAGCCGGAACACAGCGTTTGCGTGATGTTATTAATAAAGGGGTAACGGAAGAAAATCTTATAACAGCGGCATCAGCAGCTTTCCGTCAAGGATGGAAGTCGGTCAAACTTTATTTTATGATAGGACTGCCAACAGAATCAGATGAAGATGTTATCGGTATTGCCCGGCTGGCGCAGCGTGTTGTTGATCTCTATAAAGAAGTTAAAGGCAGGCGGGGCGCTAAGGTAACGGTAAGCGTAGCTTGCTTTGTACCGAAAGCCTATACACCATTTCAGTGGTTCTCCCAGAATTCATTGGAAGAATTTGAACGTAAACAGCAGCTTTTGAAGGAACATATTCATGATCGATCAATACAGTTCAATTATCATGATGCACATCTCAGCTATCTCGAAGGGGCGATTGCGCGGGGGGATCGTCGTTTAGCAAAAGTTATCCATCAGGCATGGCAGGATGGAGCAAAGTTTGATGGTTGGTCAGATCAGTTTAAATATGATATTTGGATTAAAGCGTTTGAAAAGTGTGGTATAGATCCGGCTTTTTATAATAGAAGAGAACGTACTGTGACAGAAAGCCTGCCATGGGAGCATACTTCCCCTGGAGTTAATAAGGAATTCTTACTGCGTGAATACCATCATGCAGTAAGAGGTGAACTTACGGAAGACTGTCGCCATGGAAAATGTAGTGCATGTGGTATTTGCCCGAATCTTGATGTGAAAGTTGTAGATTGGGGGAAAAAAAATGAATAAATTTCGTATAGAAATCACAAAAGGTGAGGAAATTCGCTATATTTCTCATCTGGATTATGCAACGCTTATAGAACGGGCAATTTGTCGGTCTGGATTGCCTGCAGCTTATTCGGAGGGCTTTAATCCACATATGAAGATTGCTTTTGCTTCGGCATTGGCTGTTGGTGTAACAAGTGATGCCGAATACATGGATATTGAGCTAGTGCAGCCTGTATGTCAGCCAGAGTTTTTTGATCGTCTTAAGGAAAGTTTACCGGAAGGTACGAAACTTTTGCGAGCAAAGGAATTTGAAGAAAAACATAAAGCACTTATGGCAGAAGTTGATCTTGCGGGTTATGAGATCAAGGTACCACTTCATGGTGATTTGTCGGAGGCCTCAGAAGCTGTCGAGAGATATAATAATGAGGCGGAAGTTTTTTATAAGCGGGTAACACCAAAGAAAATGCGTGAAATTGAAGTTAAGCAATATATGAAGAGCGATATTCAATTGCAAGGGAATGATGATATCCTTATACTGCATATGCAGGTTACTATCACATCATCAGGAAGTATTAAGCCAGGTGAAATTTTGGAGATTTTAAAAGATTCATTTGGCATGCCGATTGAACCGATGGAGGCACTAATCAATCGGCAGACGTTATCGGGCGGGGGGAAACCACTTATCGATCTCGTATGATGGAAATTGATTTTATGATTTGGGGATGACATAATGAAGTCCATTATTGTGAATATTGTTCCGGAAGAGACCAGAATGGCAATTATAGAAGATGAAGAACTTCTTGAGATGGAAGTGGAACGGCCGGAAGGTGCACATCTGGTCGGAAATATCTATCAGGGGCGTGTCCAAAATGTATTGCCAGGCATGCAGGCGGCCTTTGTCGATATTGGTTATGAAAAAAATGCATTTCTCTATATTGGTGATGGGATGCCAACGCATGCGGTTCAATCGATGCCAAAGAATGTCAAGGTTCATATTCGGCAGACTTAGCCGATACAAATTGTCAAGGATGCGTTGGGACTTAAGGGACCAAGGGCAACAACCCATCTTTCCTTGCCGGGACGTAATGTCGTTCTTATGCCAACGGCATCGTATATTGGAATCTCACGGCGTATTGAGGATGAAGCGGAGCGTGTTCGTCTCAAACGAATTGCAGAAAATCTATGCCCGCCAGAAATGGGACTTATTGTGCGGACGGTTGCAATGGGAAAAAGTGAGGAGGTCCTTCGGCAGGATGTGGTTTATCTTACACGGTTGTGGGAATCTCTTATGGCATGGAATAAGGTAGCAGAACCGCCAACTCTTCTTTACCGGGATGCAGATCTTATCATACGTATTGTGCGTGATTGTTTTACAAAAGAAATTGATGAAATGGTTATTGATAATGAGGCTGTTTATAAAAGAGTCTGCGACCTTTTACAATATGCCTCGCCGGAGCTTCTTGATCGAGTAAAACTTTACAAAGGGAAACGGTCGGTCTTTTATGAATATCATATTGATAGAGAAATAGAAAAGCTTGGAAAGCGCGAGGTAGAGCTGAGGTCTGGTGGGTTTATTGTCATTGATAAGACAGAAGCACTTACGGTCATTGATGTGAATACTGGAAAATTTGTTGGTAAGGCAAATCTTGCAGATACGGTTTTTCAGGTGAATATTGAAGCTGCAGTCGAAATTGCCAGGCAGATTCATTTGCGGGATATCGGGGGTATTATCGTTATTGATTTTATTGATATGGAAAAAGAAGAACAGAAGGAAAGACTGCTGGAGGTTATGCGTGAAAGAGTTAAATCGGATAAAACGAAAACGAATGTTGTTGATATCACAGCATTAGGCCTTGTTGAGATCACACGTAAAAAATCGCGTCAGAACTTTGAGAGTATCATTTATAGCGAGTGTCCGTACTGCCATGGACGAGGTCTTGTTCAGTCACCGGAAACGGTAAGTATTAAAATCAGTCGGGAATTGCGTCGCCTGGAACGTTCACATCATGCGAAGGAAGGTTACATCATTCAGGTACATCCGGATGTCGCCGATGTGCTGGATATATCATTGCTTTTGACAAAACTTGGCAAAGAATTGGGCTTTACAGTGGTGATTGAACGTAAGTTTGGAATTCATCCGGATAAATTCTCTATCTTGCAGTTAGAAAATTAATTCATTGACAAATATTTGTCTATATGGTAAAATTTTATGATGTAAACACGTATAAACGTGTTTTCCCCAACCGCCCGGTGAGGTCTGATAAACAGTTTGGCTGTACCGTAATCGGCGAGTACAATTATAGGGAGGTGTAAGTATATGTACGCAATTATTAAAACTGGTGGTAAGCAGTATCGTGTTGCTGAAGGCGATGTTATCACTATAGAAAAATTAGCTGTTGACGAAGGTGAAGCTGTAGTTTTTGATGAAGTCCTTACGATTGTAAATGATGACGAAGTTAAAATTGGCAAGCCATTTGTTGAAGGTGCTAAAGTAACTGCTAAGGTTGAAGCACAGGGCAAAGGTAAGAAAATTCTTATTTTCCGATATAAGGCTAAGTCCAATTATCGTCGGCGCCAGGGTCATCGTCAGCCATTCACGAAGGTAGTTATCGAAAAAATCGAAGCTTAAAATGATTAAGATAGAGATTTTTCGTACATCAGTTGGTAAAGTATCCGGTTATGCAGTCACGGGTCATTCCGATACGGCTGAATATGGACAGGATATTGTTTGTGCCGGGATATCTTCTTTAGCACAGACCGCTCTCTTAGGTATAGGTAAGCATTTGCATCGCGAAGTTGATTATAAAGTAGCGAGTGGAGACTTGCGTGTGAAGCTGAAGAGTGAACCCGATGATCTCACAGAAGCAATTTTGGAAACGATGATTTTAGGATTTGTAGAAATCGAAAAGATAAATCCGAAGAGTGTTCGTATTTTAGAACACAGGAGGTGAAGTAGTATGTTTAATTTTGAATTACAGTTATTCGCCCATAAAAAAGGGGTAAGTAGTACACGTAACGGACGTGATAGTGAATCCAAGCGTCTTGGGGTAAAGGAGCATGCCGGTACAGTTGTAACTGCTGGCAGCATTCTGGTTCGTCAGAGAGGAACGCACTTCCATCCGGGTCAGAACGTTGGTATCGGTAGGGATGATACGTTGTTCGCGAAGGTTTCTGGCAAGGTTGCCTTTGAACGCAGAGGCCGCTATAACAGACAGATTAGTGTCTATACTGTAGAAGAAGCTATGTAATCAATGAATACCTGCGCCTTTATCAAGACGCAGGTATTATTATATTTGAAAACAGGTTGTTGTGATGTATAAAAAGCTGGTATTGGTACCAATACCAGCTTTTTATACATCACAGAAAGTAAGTGGAGGCAAATATGCAGTTTATTGATCGAACGAGAGTAATCGTTAAAGCTGGTGATGGTGGTCACGGAAAATCCGCAATGCGTCGGGAAAAGTTCGTTCCAAACGGAGGACCTGCCGGCGGTGATGGTGGTCGTGGAGCCAGTATCATTTTTGTTGTTGATAATAATATGAATACACTTTTGGATTTTCGTTATCATCGAAAGTTTACCGGAAAAAATGGCGAAAATGGTGATATAAAGAATCAGTATGGTCATAATGCACCAACATGCTATGTAAAAGTACCTTTGGGTACGATTGTCAAGGATGAAAATACAGGTGAAGTTCTGGCGGATCTTACTGAAATAGGTCAGGAAGCTGTTATTGCCAAAGGTGGTCGAGGCGGCCGGGGAAATGCAAAGTTTGCAACGAGTGCAAATCGTGCACCAACATTTGCTGAGCTGGGCGAACCGGGCGAAGGAAGAAATCTTGTTCTGGAACTTAAACTTCTTGCAGATGTAGGGCTTGTTGGTTATCCGAGTGTAGGTAAGTCCAGTCTTGTGGCTAGTGTTTCATCGGCCCGGCCAGAAATTGCGGAGTATCATTTTACGACGCTTACACCAGTGCTGGGTGTTGTAAGTCTTGGCTATGAACATAGTTTTGTTATGGCAGATATTCCGGGGCTTATTGATGGGGCAGCGAATGGTGTTGGTCTAGGCCATGATTTCTTGCGTCACGTGGAACGTACAAAGGTTATTATTCATGTGCTTGATGCATCGGGTATTGAAGGCCGTGATCCGGTAGAAGACTATTATAAAATTAATAAAGAACTGAAGCTTTATAGTGAAAAGATTGCAAAGCGCCCACAGGTTATTGCTGCAAATAAGATGGATTTGCCAGAAGCACGTGAGAACTATAAGCGTTTGGAAGAGCTGGCGAAAAAGGAAGGCAGACAGATCTTTCCAATTTCTGCAGCAACGAAAGAAGGGCTTAAAGAGCTTATTGAGTGTGTAGCAAAACTTCTTGATGCATACATAGAAGAGCCGGAAACAGAAGATGAAGTCAAGGTCTATGATGCAAAAGAGGAAGATGAGATTAAGATATCACGTGATATAAGTGGTGAGTTTATTGTTTCGGGCAAAGGGCTTGATCGTCTTGTTGCAATGACGAATTTTGGCAATGATGAAGCTGTACGTCGTTTTCAATACATTTGGCGTGTTAAGGGCATTGATGGATTGCTTCGTAAAAAGGGCATAAAAGAAGGAGATACCGTCCATATTGGTGGTATGGAATTTGAATACAGAGAATAAATTGTGTAGATATGACAGGGGGAAGTATAGTTGATTCGTAATTCATTAACGGGTAAACAAAAAAGTTTTTTACGCTCAATGGGTATGACGATAGAGCCTGTAGTTAATATTGGTAAGGAAGGTCTTACACCGGCAGTTTTAGAGTCAGCAAAGGCTGTTATACGAAAGCGTGAACTCATCAAGGTCCGTGTTTTACAAAACTGTCTTGAAGACCCGAAAGCTGTTGCTACGACACTTGCTGATCGTGCAGATGCAAATCTCGTACAGGTCATTGGTCGTAATGCTCTTTTATATAAGAGGAATTTTGAGAAAACAAAAATAGAACTGCCATAAGCTGTTTTGACGGTTGACTTTTTTGAGGTGCGAGGTATGGGAACAAGAGATGAACTGAAAAAAGCAAAAAGAATTGTAGTGAAGGTTGGTACAACTACACTTACGCATGCAACAGGTAAACTGAATTTGTGTCGTATTGAAAAACTTGTACGTGAATTAGCAGATCTTGCAAATCAGGGACGTGAACTTATTCTTGTGACATCGGGAGCTGTAGGGGCGGGCATGGATCGGATGAAGTTAAAAGAAAAGCCGAGGTCAATTCCGGAAAAACAGGCACTTGCTGCTGTGGGGCAAGGAATACTTATGCATATTTATGAAAAGTTTTTTGCGGAGTATGGGCAAACTGTAGCACAGGT
>JBAYAD010000118.1:0-7797 GCA_041669965.1 Selenomonadaceae bacterium | reverse complement strand
AGCAGAAGCGACACGCTTGCCGACGGTATTGTTAAAAGAAACAACCGTTTCGGGTCGAAGAAGCGTTTGATCAAGCGCTTCGGCAGCAATACGGATATTTTGTGATCGATTGCTGTTATTATTGCTAAAAGACGAGGAATAAACGGCGAGTACTGTATCAATATTTTTAAGATCTTCATTTGTTACTGCTGGTGGTTCTTCAAGGACTGGAAGCTCAAGCTGCCGTGGCAGTTTAAGTTTCTGAAGGTCAGCAGAGAGGCTTGCTGTAGCTGCATCCATATCAAGCTTTTTGCCGACGATAGCGGGTGTACTTTTGATATGACCGCTGTTGTCAATATAACAGGCAGCTGATTTACTTTGTATCGTAAGAGCAGTGTCTATAGAAGCAAGCTTGTTTTTTAGTAAAACATGATTGTAATGACTTACAAGGTTTATTGGATGCCCATATAAGGCACTGTGAAAAGTTTCAAGTGCATTTGTGATAATACTGTGGCTGCGCCCAACAGAAAAGGCAGCATCAACCGTTTTTTCAATATCGATCGACAGGTCGATTTCTGCAGGAGTAAGTTTCCATTTTTTATCATTATAGGTAAGAGCAATTGTCTTATCGGAAAACGTATTACAGGTTTGTTCTGTTAGCAGCTGGGCAGCGTTTTCACGAGAAAGACTGCTGAGTTTTATATTATCAACATATACACCATAGACAATGCGATTATTATTGGCAATAGCAAAAATAGCAGCAAAAAAAGATATAGATAAAATAGCAATAAGAGAAGTTAAAAAAACAATAAACATGACATAGCGATGCGCTGGTTTCATAGAGAAATCTCCTTCATTGGTAAATAAAAAAAGCCCCTGCAAAGGGGCTTCTTATGTTTATTGAACGTTCATGGAGAGTTCAATAAATTTGTTTGCCAGTTTAGCCTTTTGAAGAACTTCTTCAGTAATATCTGCCCCTGCTTCAACAATGACGATACCGTTATCCATAGCGATGCGGCGTGTGGCCTTCTTGCCAAGTAAGAAACGGCGATGCCGTTCTTCTGAAGCTTTATCAGCAAGCTGTTTTGCCTGGTCCGCTGGTTTTTCTGGGATCTTTTCTTCAGCTTTTGGTGGTTCTGTCTTAGAAACTTCAGGCTTAGCATCAACTTTTTGTGCTGGTGCTTGCGACTGTACTACCTGTGACGGTGTGGCTTTAACGATTGGAATCGAAACGGCTTGCTTTTCCAGAGTTCTTTCTGGTTTTTTTTCGGTAGAAGTCATAGAGTCATTTTTTTTTTCCGGATCAATAACGGTTACTTCTTTACCAAAGATAGAAATTTCATCAGCAGTAATTTCTTTTGCTTCAGCAGAATCATCTGCGTGAATTTCACATTTTTCAATTTTACCACCTTCGCCAATGAATATTTCTGTTACTTTACCTTGAATGCTGCCAGATTTTGTGATTGCTTTTGTACCAATAATCTGAACGTTAGCATCAAGCATTGGTTCATATTCGTTTGCTTCGTCAAATTTAATAATGTTTTCACTGTTGGTTATGGTAACGGCATCGTCCCCGATCGCAATTACGGATGCATATGGTAAAAGCTTTACACCACGGTACCAGTCTTCGTCATCAATTGTTAAAGCTGCTACTGCACCATTTTTTGCGTCAATGAGCAAAGACTTACTGATGCCGAGCTCGCGTCCTTCTGTAATACTGATAATAGGTAAGCCTAAAATTTCTACACTTTTTTTCATGGGTATTCCTCCTGTTTTTTATGATACGTGTTTTTTTGTTCGCCGATTCTGTAATGTAAACTCGATTTCACGGATGTAAGGTCTTGGAATCTTTTCGAACGGCGTTTTCATAGCATTGTGTTTGCGTAAAATATATTTCACGGTGTACAAGTAGTCCATGTTCTTTTTGAACTTGTCCTGAATGGCATCGTTACTAACAACGGCTGGAAGGTTGAATGCCCTTTTGTAGGCGCTGATGGCTTCTTCATAAAAACCAATAGATTTATAAATGTTTCCCATTTCAATAACAATAAATGGTGCATAATCGTCGTCAAAATATTTGATAAGTGCCTGCTTATAAGCAAACAATGAATTGGAATAATTATGACGTAAATTTTGTTCGTAAGCATAGTCAAGAATATCGTCGAGTGAACCAAGCTTCGAAAGTACAGCTGTAAGTTTCAGCAGATGATCATTTTCCATGTCCTCATGGACAATTTCGGCTATGGTTGGACTGATTTTAGCTGGTGGATAAAATGATTTCACATTTTTGGGGTAAAGTTTTGCGGATGCTTCTTTTAAGTGAGCTTTTTCTACCTGACTGATAAGCGACACGAGTAATAAATTAGGAGGCTCGGGCAGTCTGGGGAAGGAAAGGACGGCAACTTCGCCAGACTCATTTGCCGAAAACGTTGTTTGCGGTAGCTCATCGACTGCCAATGCGAACTTGGGCTTATTGTGAGCAGACTTTTCCACAAGACAGTTCACAAGAGAAGCTTCAGTTGTATCTTTATGTAAAACGAATTCGGGATATTCTGAAACAGATTGTGTAGTTTTTACATCCTTATCTGTGGCGGGGACTGCAAGCAGCTGCTCATTATAATAGGTCACAAAACTAGCAGAGACAAGTACAAGCCCGAGAATAAGCCAAATATGAGTCATTGTAAGATAGTCTGAAATAGTAAGTGCTGCAGCGTTAATTGTAAAAGCTAAAAAAGCGCAAAGCACAAGAGGTTTTAGTTGTAGACGAAAGCCGATGAAATGCGTAATCTTATAGATAAGCAAAACACTAAGAAGCATAACGGAAAAAGTTATGAGAAAAAAATTCATTTACATCACCACGATTCTTCTAAATGTGTTGTTGTGCCATAAAAACTAATATATAGTATAAAGCTTACAAAACTCACTAGTTGACCAATTTCGACATAGATGTTGAAATTCCTGCTGCTATATGAAAGGATTGTAAATAAATTTGCAGCAGTGGTGGTAAGGCAGGTCGATATAAAGTATAATGAAGGAAAGTGTAAAAAGAAGGAAGCGTCTCGTATGATGTTTGAAAAAGAAGCGATTATTCACTATGAAAGCGGTATTCATGTTCGCGTAGCAGCAATGATCGTACAGAAAGCACAGGAGCTTTACCCTAAATATAAATGCAAGCTTTTTATTCGCAGCTCGCATAGTCAGAGAATAGAAATGCACAGTCTTATGATGCTGGTTGCACTCAAAATCAATTGTGGCGATTCTGTGTTTGTTGCGGCTGAAGGTGATGGCTGTCGGGACGCTATTACAGAAATGGTCATGTTTCTTGAAGGGGACTTTCAGGTAAAGACGAAGACGGAAATGCAGGAAGTTGACCGGTTGCTGCATGAAAATGCCTTGATGCAGGAAAGATTGCAGCTTATTCTTGAAGCTGTACAGGATGGTATCTGTGTTGTTGATAAATCGGGCGAGGTTACATATGTGAATCCATCTTATTTGCGGATTGTGCACAAGACAGAGGATATGGTTATTGGCTCAAACGTCTATAATATAGCACCCAATGGCAATCGCAGCAGCGTACTTAAATCGGGAACGGCCCGCATTGGCAGCATTAGTCACAAGCGTGATGGTACGACGATTGTTGCAAATGTCAATCCGATTTTTGTTGATGGTGAGATTTCAGGAGTTGTTTCGGTTATCAAGAATATTACAGAGATCCAGACACTTATGGAGAAACTGAATCAGATATCGGCAAAGGCAGAATATCTGGAGCAGGAACTTTTACGTACAAAGAAAACAGGGCAGTCTTTTGCAAATTATATTGGCCGCAGCGGCCGTGTTGTTGATGTTTTGGCGATGGCATCAAAGGCGGCCGGAAGCAGCGCTACAGTGCTCGTGCGTGGCGAAAGCGGCACAGGCAAGGAACTTGTTGCGGAAGGAATCCATTACGCCAGCAAACGTCATAAAGGGCCTTTTATTCGCGTGAATTGTGGTGCGATACCATCGACTCTTTTGGAATCTGAACTTTTTGGCCATGAAAAAGGTGCATTTACAGGAGCTGTACGACGCAAGCTGGGAAAGTTTGAACTTGCGGATAAGGGGACACTTTTTCTTGATGAAATTGGTGAAATGGACAAAAATATGCAAGTGAAACTTTTGCGGGTATTGCAGCAAAAGGAGTTTGACCGCGTGGGTGGTGAGGAAACTCTGCATGTCGATGTACGAATTATTGCAGCAACCAATCGCAATCTTGAAGATATGGTTCGTCAGGGAACTTTTCGTGATGATTTATATTATCGGTTGAATGTTATTCCGCTTTTTCTGCCGGCACTCCGCGAACGCATTGAAGATATACCGCTGCTTACAGAACATTTTATTGAACGTATTAGCGTGCAGGCAGGTAAGCGGGTACGTGGAATTATGCCTGAGGCTATGGCTGTTCTTATGGACTATAAATGGCCGGGGAATGTTCGTGAACTGGAAAATGTCATTGAGCGTGTCATTACGCTTATGGACACGGATTATATTACATTGGATACATTACCATCTTATCTCACAGGTGAGGCCGCTGTACGGGAGGTGAAGAGCTTTGCTTCGGATGCAATACTGCCCTGGCAGGAATATGAAAAGCAGATTATTGCTAATGCCCTGAAAAAGTGTGGCAGTTTTAATGCAACGGGAAAAATGCTGAAACTTACACATAAAACAGTTGCGGCAAAAGCAAGAAAATATGGGCTGGTATAAAATATCTTGGTAAAAAGTAACAACACATAGTAAAAAGTATCAACAATCTAGCAAAAATTGATACTTTTTACCAATCGGTATGAGGATAAAATTTTGTATTTTCAAAAAGCGAGCAAGGGAATGGCGAAAGTAAAGGGAATATTAAGAAATTGTAAAGGGTTGTATGAAAATTAAAAGTTGGCACAAGAATTGCATGTTATATATAGCAACTGGTTTTTGCGGCAAATTGTAAAAATCTTGTTAGTAAACAGCAGGGATGATCTTTTGCGTGTCGAATATAATGCGATGGTTCCCACGCAAACATAAATTAAATAAATGAATGGAGCGATATCATTATGGAAACAAAATTAACGATTACAAACAAATCAGGTATTCATGCACGCCCGGCATCGATTTTTGTTCAGGCTGCAACAAAATTTAAATCCAAGGTTACAATTACAGCAAAAGGCAAAACGGTTGATGCAAAAAGTATTCTTATGATAATGAGCATGGGACTTGTAAAAGGAACAGAAATTGTAATCAAAGCTGAAGGTGCGGATGAAGCAGACGCAATCAAAGCACTTAAAGATCTCGTAGAATCGAAGTTTGGCGAAGAATAAGAAAAAGTGATAAGCTTCGGCGGGGAGATCTTTTCTTCGTCGTGCTTTGTCATGCTTAGAATATTGTATAGAGTATCTTTGAATTGTATAAGTAAGAGAAGACGCATTTGTGAAAATATGAGGGGGAACCAGAGAAATGCCAGAATGTTTGCGCGGTAAAGGTGTTATCAATGGGATTGCAATCGGTAAGATCATGCTTGTTGGGCAGAATCTTGATGGTTATTTAGCCGATTACAAGCCAGGCACCAAAGAAGATGAAAATGGTAAAGTTGAAAAAGCACTGAAAGCTGTTACAGAAATATTGCAGGGAAATGTTAAGACACTGAATGAAAAAAAGATGCAGGAACAGGCAGCGATAATGGAAGCACATCGTATGATGGTGCAGGATCCGATGTTATCGGACTCTATCCATACGAAGGTTGATGAAATGGGAAATGCGCCGGAAGCTGTACTTGCGGCAGCTAAAGAATCTGCGGCTATTTTCGAACAGATGGATGATGCATATTTCCGTGAACGTGCAGTTGATATTCGTGATGTCGGCAAACGTATAGCAAAATATATTCTTGGCGTAAAAGAACCGGAAATCGGTGATGGTGCAGTAATTCTCTGTGGCCATGAAATCGAACCTTCGGTCATAGCTAATATTCCAACGGAAAAAATTGCCGGTGTAATTCTTGGTCAGGGCAGTACGACCTGTCATGCAGTTATTATTGCAAAGGCAAGAGCAATACCGACTGTTGTCGGTCTTGGCGAAAAAATTAATGTAATTTCTGATGAGGACAAGGTTGTTATTGATGGAGAAACGGGTGAAATCACTATTAATCCATCAGCTGCTGTGCTTGAAACCTATAACAGGAAAATTGAGAAGCAGCTTGAACTCAAGGCACACTATGCAAAACTTGCGCCGCTTCCAGCTGTTACGACAGATGGTGCGCGCGTAGAACTTATGGCAAACATTGGTACGCATCTTGATGTTGATGCTGCGCTTACCTATGGCTGTGAAGGTGTAGGGCTTTTCCGTTCGGAATTTGTATTTATGGGTCGTCAGGATATTCCGACAGAAGAAGATCAGTTCAAGGCATACAAAGAAGCTGTAGAAAAATGCAAAGGACATCTCTGCGTTATTCGTACAATGGATATCGGCGGCGATAAGCCGCTGGCATATCTTGAAGTTCCACATGAAGATAATCCATTTCTCGGCTGGCGGGCAATTCGCATTAGTCTGCAGCGTCTTGATCTGTTTATGCCGCAGCTTAAGGCACTTCTTCGGGCGGGTGTCTACGGCAAGGTTGCGATTATGCTGCCAATGGTAATTAATGTTGCTGAAGTCAAGCGAGCTAAGGAAATTATAGAGCAGGCAAAAATTGAGCTTTCTCATGAAGGAAAACCGTTTGCTGATAATGTACAGGTGGGGATTATGGTTGAAACTCCGGCTGCTGCTATTATGACACCTGTTCTTGCAAAGTATGTTGATTTCTTTAGTATAGGAACGAATGATCTTGTACAATATACGCTTGCAGTTGACCGGGGAAACCACAATATAAGCGATCTTTACAATCATTTCAATCCAGCGGTACTTATGCTCATTCAACGTACGATCAAGGCTGCGCGCGATAATGGTATTTGGGCGGGTATGTGCGGTGAAATGGCAAGCGATCCATATGCGGCGGTTCTTCTTATGGCTATGGGAATTGACGAACTCAGCATGAGCGCACCATCAATTCCACGCGTTAAGGAGAAGATTCGTTCAATCAGCTCAATAAAAGCAAAAGAAATTCTTGCTGGTGTAATGAAGCTGGAAGATGGTGATGAAATCAAGGAATATCTGCATAAAAATTTATAATATAGAAAATAAGCCACAATCCGGAGCAGTAAAAGCTTCGGATTGTTTTTTATTTTATACAAAAAAAGTTCTATGATTATGGCAAAACAGAAAACATAATTTGCTTGAATGAAGGAAAGCGGTATAAAAAAATAGATTGAGTAAAAAACAGTAAATAATTAGAATTTTTGCATAAAAATACAAAGCAAAAAAATAAAATAAATATTAGAACAAAAATATCATACTAAGTATAACTTTTTTGTTATACGACAATCTTCTGTATGCTTATATTATATGTTTAAACAGAAAAATAAATAAATTCACAAAAATAGTGGATTTTCTTTTGTGGTTTTGCTATTATTGTAATGTATTAAGATACATTTTATACATGTGTATACTTTTTATAAGGAATGGTATCCTTTTGCTTGTGGTGAAGGGACAATGACTTATAGCTGCGATATCATGCAATAAAATGCCAGAAGTAAACTGTTTTTTGAGCAACTAAATAAACGTCTTTATGACGATTAAGTAAGTTGGAGGGACAAGAATGAAAGCTGAAATAACAATCAAAGAAGCACGATGTAAAGGCTGTGGGATTTGCGTTGCGTTTTGTCCGAAAGAGGTTCTCGCGCTTGATGAGCTGGGAAAAGTCCATGT
>JBAYAD010000117.1:0-7802 GCA_041669965.1 Selenomonadaceae bacterium | reverse complement strand
CGTTTGGTGTGGAATTCCGCTATGGCTAATGAAAATAAATGATTGAAAGGTGATCAATATGGGTACAGATATAACACTTACGCCAAAACAGCAGGAAATACAGCAGCGTGCTCGTGATTTTACGCGGAAATATATTATTCCTGCAGCAAGAGAGCATGATCGAACGGCGGAATTTCCAGAGTTCATTGTAAAAAAAGCGATAGAGGCTGGGATTTTTCCACATTCGATTCCAAAGAAATATAATGGTCCCGGTTATGATATACTTTCGCAGAGCCTTATTGCCGAAGAACTTGGATATGGATGCCTCTCGTTTGCAAATATCCTTACAGGAAATTTACTTAGTTCGCATCTTGTACTTATAGGTGGCAGTGAAGAACAGAAAAAATTCTATCTTGGTCAAATCACTTCAGGTGGGCTTGGCGGTTTTTTATTGACAGAACCTGGTGCTGGTTCTGATGCTGGTTCTGTTAAGACAACAGCCAGGCTTGATGGTGATGCCTATGTGTTGAACGGGTCAAAATGTTTTGCATCATTTTGCAGTTATGCAAAGGTTATGGTTGTAATTGCATCGACGGATTTAACAAAAGGAACAAAGGGACTAAGCGCGTTTATCCTTGATCGGTCACATATCACGGTTTCTAAACCGGAACACAAGATGGGGATACGTTGTTCAGATTCAGTGGAGATTTCTTTTAAGAATATGCGGGTGCCAAAAGAAAACCTTATTGGTAATGAAGGTGAGGGATTCAAATATGCGATGATGGCACTTGATGTAGCGCGAACAACAGTTGCCTCAGTGGCTCTTGGCTGTGCACGCCGTGCACTTGATGAAGCTGTGAAATTTTGTAAAGAACGCACGGATATTACAGGAAAACCGCTTTACAAGCATCAGTCTGTTGCTTTTAAAATTGCGGATATTGCTATGCAGATTGAAGCCTCCCGGCAGCTTGTAAATAGCATTATCAGTCTCAAGGAAAGTGGTTTGAAGTTCAATACGGAAGCAGCTATGTCTAAAGCTTTTTCTACAGATACAGCAATGAAAGCCTGTACGGCAGCGTTGAAACTTATGGGAAGTAAAGGGTATTCCACTGATACAGTTGTTGAAAAACTTATGCGTGATATCAAGATTTATCAAATTTTTGAAGGTTCTAATCAAGTGCAGCGTCTCGTTATTTCTCGCGGCGTATTTAATTCTTAAAGGAGGTTGTGTCATATGGATTATGTCATGACAGAAGAAGACGAACTAATCCAGCAAAATGCTGGTGAGTTTTCTGCTGAATACATTGAACCGATTGCTGTTGATCTTGATAAAACAGGTATATATCCAAAAAAAACGGTTGATCTTTTAGCAGAAAACGGATTTATGGGACTTTGTTTTTCGAGTTCTTTTAATGGTGCTGAAGCAAGTTACGTGAGCTATATTTTGGCACTCGAAGAAATAGCTAAAGTAAGTGCCGGCGTAGCTTCGATTTTGCTGAATCATGTATCATTGGCAGCTTATTCCGTAAATAAATGGGGAACGGCTGACCAGAAAAACAAATATCTGTCAGAACTATGTACCGGCGAAAAGCTAGGTGCGTTTGCTTGGGCAGAAGCAGATAGTGCACCGGGTTTAAATGAAAGTTCTCTGAAGGCAGTCAAAGCTGATGATAACTATATTCTAAATGGGAAAAAATGTTATGTCGCTAATGGTGGGGAAGCAGGACTTTATCTTGCAGCTGCCTTGACTGCTGATGAAGAGAGTACTAAAAAATTTAGTATATTTATTGTTCCTGCGAATGTGCAAGGAATTCATATTGTGCGCAAAATTGATAAAATGGGACTCAGAGCATGTCCCTGGGTTGAGATGAGTTTTGAAAACTGTAAAATTCCAGTAGAAAACCTGCTTGGACAAGAAAATAATGGACTTATCATGATTAAGGAAGCTTACCTTGCAGCCAATGTAGCGGAAGGGGCTGTGGCCATTGGTATTATGGAAGCAGCACTTAAAGAAGCGTCAGAATATGCAAAGAACAGAATTCAGTTTAAACGTCCCATTGCTAAATTCCCGGCTATTCAAAATATGCTCGCAGATATTGCTGGAAACTTAGAGTTGGCAAGGCTTGCTGTATATGATGCAGCTGGCAAAATTACGAAAAACAAACCATTTATGCGTGAAGCAGCAACGATTAAAAAGTTTCTGTCAAATGTGGGGACACAGGCACTTATTGATGCTGTTCAGGTAGAGGGTGGGTACGGATTCTGCGAAGATATGAGTGTTTCTCGCCTATATCGTGATATCAATGGGTTATTTTTTACGGAAAGTTCCGAAGATTTTGCGGAACAAATTATTGCAAAAGAAATATAGCATAATGAATATGTACCAAAAATCCAAATAATTAGGAGGATACTTGACATGAAACCTTTGGAAGGAATACGGGTTATAGATTTAACATCATTTTTAGCAGCACCGACAGCAGCAAGAATACTTGGTGAATGGGGCGCAGACGTCATTAAGGTTGAAGCCCCTAAATCCGATCCGGCACGTACACAGGCAGCAGTTTTTAATATGCCATACAGCGATGAGGAGAATCCAGCTTTTGATATAGCCAATGCGAATAAGCGCTTTGTTTGTATTAACCTTAAAAATGAAGTGGGCAAAAAAATCATCTATAAGTTGCTTGAAACGGCAGATGTTTTGCTCACAAACTATCGAACGAAAGCTCTTGTTAAGCTCGGTCTTTCTTATGAAGAAATCAGCAAACGCTTTCCTCGCATTGTTTTTGCCCAAATCCTTGGCTTTGGGCAAAAAGGACCAGAAAAAGATACAGCGGGTTTTGATGCAACAGCATATGTAGCACGTGGTGGATTGCTTGGTTCTCTTAATGAACGTGGTGAATCCCCTATAAATTCCGTTAATGGTTATGGAGACTTTCAATGTTCTATGTGTCTTGCGGGTGGGGTTGCAGCTGCGATCGTTGGTCGGCAAAAAACTGGAAAAGGTGATAAAGTAACGGTTAGCTTACATCATACAGCGCTTTTTATGATGAATATAGCTGTAGTTTCTGCACAATATGGAAATAAATATCCGAAGTCCAGAAAGGAAGTAGTTAATCCGTTCAATAATTCATATAAATCCAAGGATGGTCGCTGGTTCATTTTTTGTGCACCGGAATATGACCGCGATTTTGGTAAGGTTATGACAATGCTTGACCGTTCCGATATTGTCGACGATTCAAATTTTAATACGATTGGTGAAGTTAACCGTCGGCACAAAAATCGTGAAATTATTGATATTATCAGTAAACAAATGGAAAAGAAAGACATTAATGAGCTCGCACAACTTTTTAAGAAAAATGATGTCCCTTTTGAAAAAGGTTATACACCCGATGAGATACTGAATGATAAACAAGCGTGGGCAAATGACTGTCTCAGAAATGTCAAATATGAAGATACTGGTAATGAACGTATTCTCGTTACTGGACCTGTACGTATGGAAAGTATTGGTGATCCTGATATCCGTCCGTCTAAGGCTCTGGGGTATTATACGGATGAAATTCTCAAGGAACTAGGCTATTCTGCTGATGAAATCGATACGATGCACACAGATGGTGCTGTAAAATAAGATGGGACAACATGTATAGAGAAATTAGTAAGGGGGAAAAAGTTAACTATGGATAAGATAAAGGGGGTTACTGGTGAAAAAAGAACTCGCAAACGATTTTTCATTCTGTTTGTTGTTTGTATTATTACCTGTTTAAATTATCTTGACCGGGCAAATATTGCTGTAGCTGGCACATCGCTGCAGCAGGATTTGCAGCTTGATCCGGTAATGATGGGGCTTGTATTTTCTACCTTTGGCTGGACCTATACAATAATGCAAATTCCGACAGGTTGGTTTATTGAACGTCTTGGTCCACATATTTTATATACTTTTGCAATCGTTGGCTGGTCACTGTTTACAGGCTTGACAAGTCTTGCCATGAATTTTGCTATGCTTATTGCTTTTCGATTGGCACTAGGGTTTTTTGAGGCGCCGGCTTTTCCGCTTAATGCTCGTATTATTTCCGATTGGTTTCCGCAACGAGAGAGAGCTCAGGCTATCAGTTATTATACTGCCGCTGAATACATTGGTTTGGCTTTTTTTACACCTTTTCTCGCATGGATCGTGCAAAGCTTTGGGTGGCGGATGATTTTTTTGGGGACAGGAATACTTGGACTGTTTATTGCAGTTATTTGGTACGTGACATATAACTCTCCACATAATAAAAAGGGCGTCAATAAAGCTGAACTTAATTATATTCTGGATAAAGAAAATGTCAGACAAGCGTCGTGTAAACGCAGTGTTTCTTTTGCTGAGTTTCGGTTCTTTTTTCTTAAACGTCAGCTTATTGGTCTTTACATTGGTCATTTTGCTGTTACATCTACATTGTTCTTTTTTATGACATGGTTTCCAAGCTACCTTGTTGCTGAACGGGGAATGGAAATTTTGACGGCAGGTATATTTACTTCGCTGCCATTTATTGCGGCGATCGTTGGTGTTCTCATTGGGGGCAGGGGGTCTGATGCACTGATTAACAGGGGGTATTCTTTAGATGTTGCGAGAAAATGGCCGATTATCGGCGGTATGCTGCTTTCATCGTGCATTGTTTTCGCAAACTATATTGATAATATCAATGCCGTTGTATTGATTATGTGCTTAGCTTTTGCTGGACAGGGGGTTGCTTCGACTGTTGCATGGGCGTTGCTTTCAGATATTGCACCAAAAGATTCTATTGGAATTGTCGGCAGTATATTTAATTTTTGTGCAAATTTAGGTGGTGTTATTTCACCACTGGCGGTGGGTATCATTATTAAATATACAGGATCTTTTGAAGCGGCATTGTCATTTATTGCGATTGTTGCGTTGATAGGTGTGGTATCTTATCTCTTTATTATTGGAAAAACACATCGCATTGAAAGTTTTAAGGAGGTATTGAAAAATGAAGTTTGATATAAAATCTCCTGCTTTATATAAAAAAACAGAATACCGTAAAAAAGGTTACTGGGGCGATGCGACCTTAGAGGATTTTTGGAATATGGCTGTATTGCGTGCACCAGAAAAAATTGCAGTAATGGATCTTCAGGGGGGGAGTTACACCTATAGTGAACTTGATAAAAGTGCTGAAAAACTAGCTGCTTATTTGCGTGGAAATGGAATAAAGCCAGGTGATATTGTGTCGTTTCAACTTCCAGGCTGGAGTGAGTTTACATTAATTTATATTGCGTGCCTCAAGGCGGGAGCAATTGTTAATCCAATCCTTGTGTGTTATCGATTAAAAGAACTTACTTATATTCTAAATAAATGTAAATCTAAAATATTTTTCTGTCCCCAAAAGTATAAAAATTTTGATTATATGAGTTTGCAAAGTCAACTTGTCTTACAGGTTAAAACTCTTAAACAAATTATTTATGTTGAAAAAGAAAAGAAGTCCAATGGTAAAAATACGTTGGATTGGATTCTTATGAATTATGCAGCAAAGGCGCAAGGCTGTAGCAGAACAGCTGATGATATTGCTGCAGTGCTTTTTACGTCGGGGACAGAAGGAAATGCGAAGGGTGTCATGCTTACACATAACAATATTTTAGCAAGCGAAAAAGCATTTACAGCTTCGCTGCATATTACGGAGTTTGATACATTGTTATTGCCAGCACCAACAGCACATGCGATAGGTTTTCATCATGGTGTGACTGCGGCATTTATGGTGGGTGCAAGAAGTGTTTTACAGGATCACTTTCAAGTAAAAACAACGCTGGAACTTATTGCGAAAGAAAAATGTACCTACTGTTTTGGACCGACACCATTTGTTTATGATATTGTCAATATCCTTAAAAAAGAAGAATATGATATTTCATCACTGCAATTTTTTGTTTGTGGTGGTGCGGTTATTCCACAATATATGTTTAAGGCCGCACTGGATGTTGGTGTAAAGCTTATAGATATTTATGGCTCAACAGAATCTGTACCGCATTCTATTGTGAGTTATGATAAAAATATTCACGGTGGTTCAATGATGGGCATAGAGACTAAGGTTGTTGACGAGCAGCGTCAAGAGGTTCCGGATGGATTTGAGGGTGAAGAAGTTTCGCGTGGTCCCAATGTCTTTGTTGGTTACTTGCGAGAGAAGAAACTTACAGCTCTTGTTCTTGATGATGATGGCTGGTATTATAGCGGCGATTTATGCATTAAGGGTAATGATGGTAACATTAGAATAACTGGACGCAAAAAAGATATAATTATTCGTGGTGGCGAAAATCTTAGCTGTACAGAGATTGAGCATGTTTTGCAGCAGCATCCAAATGTAAAGGAAAGCGGTGTTGTGGGTATGCCGGATGAACGGCTGGGGGAACGTATTTGTGCTTATGTTATATTGTATGATTTAGAAATAGGACTTACAGTTCAGGAAGTACAGAAATTTTTCATTGAAAAAGAAATGACTAAAGCCAAGTGTCCTGAACGTATTGAAATTGTGAAAAATATTCCGCGTACAGCCTCAGGTAAGATAAAAAAAATAATTTTAAAACAAGACATCAAGAATAAAATTTCTTCTGAGAAACAAGAGATTACAGAGTCTTTAAAAAAAGAAGGAAACTGTTATGCGTCCTAAAACATTTACTCTATTTACACCACAGTTTTATACTTGTAAAAAATGTCATAACTTGATGATACTAATTGGTAATATAAAGTCCGAAGGTATCATGTGCTGCGATGAACAGGCTCAAAAACTTAGTCTGCAGACGGAAAAAGGCAATCTGTTGAAGGAACATCGGCCCATCATGAAGGTTACGGGGGGGATCAAACACAGTATTGCACATATTACAATTGGCGAAACAGAGCAACATTTGATGACGGAAAAGCATCATATCGAGTGGATTTATTTTCAGGGACGTCAGGGAAATGGTCAGTTTCAATATTTAAAACCCGGCGCTCAAGCAGCAGTGGATTTCGCTCTTGCTGGCAATGACGCTTATGCGTATTGCAACCGTGATATTTGTATGATGGGGCGTGGGTGTAAATTTTGCTGTCGTAGTGAGTTCGATATCTATGTGTACTGCAATGTTCATGGGTTGTGGAAAATCACAACATAAAGGAGGGAATCAGCAATATGATAGGTGAAAAAGATTGTTTATTGGAAATTCCTTTAACACGAAAGAGTATCAGATATATTCCTGATATTGTCTATGCACAAGTGCCTGAAATGGGCTGCAGCAATAGAGTATTAAAAATGGATATTCTTTTTCCCTCGACAAAGGAACTTCTGCCGGCTGTGGTATTTATCACGGGCGGCAGATTTATTTATGCCCATAAAGAAAGCTTTCTTCAATTGCGCATGGCAGTAGCTGAGGCTGGTTTTGTTACGGCTAGTATCGAATATCGTACTGCACCGACGGCACGATTCCCTCAGCCGCTGGAAGATATTAAGGCAGCAATTCGCTATTTGCGTCATTTTGCTGGACGGTTTCATATTGATGAGTCAAATATCGGAGTCATGGGAGAATCGGCTGGGGGCTATCTGTCAGCACTTGCCGGTGTAACAATGAACAGAGCGGAATTTGAGAAAGGGGAATATCTTTCTGATTCAAGCCGTGTAAATGCTGTTGTTGATCTCTATGGACTTTCTGATCTAATGCAGATTGGAGAGGATTTTTCTGTGGAGAGGCAGTCAAGCTATCATTCGGCAGGTGCAGCCGAAGCACTTTGGGTAAATGGCATTGCGGCGTTTGGCGGTAAAGATGGAGGGATTTGTGCTGATGCAAGTGCTGCAGCGGCAGCTAATCCACTT
>JBAYAD010000116.1:0-7813 GCA_041669965.1 Selenomonadaceae bacterium | reverse complement strand
TGCTGCTTTATAATTCATTGGACGGGCCGGCCCGCAGTCAAGTGCATCTGTTGTAAGACCAATCTTCGCAAGAATTCCCTTGACGAGTTCAACATGCATCGGTTCACCACTATGTGATGATACCAGTAGTGCAAGCTCTTTCTGTGTAATGCCGTATTTCTCCAAACCACCCTGCTTCACAAACTGCAGTGCCTGAAAAGGTTTTGCTGCGCTGCGCCAATACATCGCTCGTTGTGCATTTCCAATTGCATCGACAATTTTACCCGTAACATCCACTGCTACGACATCGCCGCGATGAATATCCTCAATATATTCACCACGTGTATAATGCAACAATACTTCACTCATATAATCCTCTTCCTTCTATTTATTTTCTCTGTAGTCTACTGGCATTATAAGCCAAAAACTACTCTCTAACCTTATTTATACCTTATAATTATACAACGAGTTTCGCTAAAGTAAAAGAATCAAAAAGGCCCAAGAAATCAAATCATTTCCCAGGCCTTTTGCACCATTTTATTTTGTGCTTTCTTTTATCCGGCTTGTAATAATAACGGCTTCGTGTTCAAGTGTCTTAGCCTCTTTGAGTTTCTCATTCGCCGCTTTAATCGTCGCAGCATTTGTATCATCCATCCAAGCCGCATATTTTTCTGCATAATCAATACGAAGACTACATATTCGCAGACGCAGATTATGCAATGTCCTTGCAGACTCAGGCACTTCGATAAGATTCAGCTCATCCTGACGGTCCGACCAATCAGCACGATATTCATCCAGCAAAATATGCTTAAGTGAATCACGCAGCTCTGCATTTCCCAAACTACCAGACAACAACTTATCCTGTACCTTCTTTTCGATAACACGTACGGATTTATCATGACGAACCATAAGAGCATCCGTCGCTTCCATATAATCCTGTAAATGGCTGTATCTTGCCTTATTAACAAAAATAATGAAATCGCGGAAATTTCCAATTGTCTTCACACGCCATATGCCTTCATCAGAACGAGCCATATGAACCTCCATTACAAATTCCGCCTCAGCTTCCTGCTGAAATACACGCACGCCGACAACAGCCGTACCCGCCTCTTTATCGACTGCAATATAATCGACGCTTCGAAAGCTCATCTCCCTGATTCCAGACTTGTTCAGAATCTTATCTGAATCAATAGGAATCCCCTGATCAAATGCCTTTGACGCATCTTCTCCCCAGCTACCGGATTCCACATAATGATTAATTGTTCCCTTAAAGCTTGTTACAAGTGGTGCTTTGAACATCTTTGCAAAACCACTGACAGCTGCTTTTGCCTCTTCCGGCATCGGCCGCTCCGAGTCCATAAGTCCTTCCATAAGTGCATCACATGAATCGCCAAGCAGACTATCCACATCTACATATTTCTGGAACTTCACTGTATCATGTTTCTCTATCGACTCCTGAATCATCCTGATCGCATAATCTGGTGTCCTTATATAATACGAAAAATACCATGCCATCCCTGCGGCAAAAACAACACCAATTACCAATCCGGCCAAGAACAATTTTATCCTTAATTGCCTTGACAACCTTCCTATCATATCTTCATCCCCTTCGAAGAAGCTCCATGGGGTGATTTCCCAAGTGATTCTTCTATACCCTTTCATTATGCCACTAGATAACGTGTTTCCGCAAGGGGGCAAAAGGCTTCTTCTAATAAAAATTTTGAGTTTCAGATTATTTGTATACAAATAAAAAACAATTCGAAATTTTTATAAAAAATCTTTCTTCTGAAACGCACAAACATACTTTACACAAAACATTTTATTATAAACTGTTGCAAAATAAAATACTTTATCTTATAATTTAATCAAACGATTAAATCGATCGATTAAGGAGGCTCGTTATGGAACAAGATACGAAAGAAAAACTTCTCCGCTCTGCCATACAGCTCTTTGGCGAATATGGTTTTGATAAAATATCAATTCGCCAGATTGCTAAACATGCCGGCACAAACAGTGCTCTTATTTCCTACTATTTCGGCAGTAAACAAAAATTGTATGAATTGGTTATTGAAAAACAGGTCAGTGCCTTAGAACAATTTCTCACACCACAAATGCAGGAGCTTGATCCGCGTGAAGTACTTCGCCTCTATGCAGTAACACTACAAAAGATTCACCAGGAAAATCCCCTGCTTATCCGTTTTCTCTGCCGTGAAATCATTGCTCCCTCTACTGTACTTGACACCTTCGTCAAAAAACGCCTTCAATTCGTATTTCTTGTACTCAAAAGCGCCTTGAAACGCGGCATTCAGCAAGGTCTTTTTCGCCCGGACATCAATATACAGGCGGCTGTCATTCTCTGGGCAGGAATGGTAAACTTCTACTATATGAGCCGTCCCATTCATACGCGTATCAAAGGCACTAATGAAAATGACACACTTTATATGCAGCAAGCCATAACTGTATTTCTTACCGGCATTGAAAGGAGTCCTCATTCATGAAGACAAAAATCAAACCTCTCCTTATTTTTTTGCTGCTTCTTATTCTCACCATCTACGCAGTTCGCGAATACCATGCTCAGCAGGAATCTGCCAGTGTATTTACCGGAACGATAGAAGTCACAAAAGCTGATATTACATCAAAAACAAGCGGTTATATGACAAAACTCCTGTTCAAAGAAGGTGATTTCCTCACGAAAAACGATCTCGTTGCCCGTATCGACCGACAAGATATTACCGCTGGTCTTTTGCGAGATACGGCTTCTCTAAAAAAAGCCCAGGCTGAATTATTAGATCTTGAAAAAGGCGCCCGGCCAGCTGAGATTCGTGAAGCGGCAGCCAATACATCTGCTGCACAAGCGGCTTTCGATAAATCAGCCCGCGACTACACGCGCGCTAACAAGCTCTATTCAAGTGGTGCAATCGCCAAACAGCAACTTGATGATGCCCTTGCTTCCTATGACGCTGCCGCTGCTCAGCTGCACGCCGTGCAGGAAAAGGAACTGCTTGTGCAGGCAGGAAATCGTGAAGACCAGATAACTGCCGCACGCGAAGAGGTTGAACGAAGCCAGGCAGTCCTCACTGCCAGTAAAGCTTCTTCTGATGACCTTGCTATATACAGCCCACTCACAGGTTTTGTCCTCACAAAAAATTATGAGACTGGCGAATATATTGCTGCCGGAGCCCCGATTGCAACGATTGCAGATCTTTCCGACTGCTGGGTAAAAATTTATATCTCGTCTGCCGAGCTGGGCCGCATAAAAATCGGTTCTACAGCCACAGTTAAAGTCGATGCGTTTCCCGACCGCAGCTTTAGCGGAGCAATTCGTGAAATTAGCGATACCGCTGAATATACACCACGCCAAAGCATTACCAAAAACGAACGTGCCAACATGGTATTTGCTGTAAAAGTTGCTATTGACAATAACGAAAGCATCATGAAGCCTGGCATGCCTGCGGATGTGATTTTCCCATGACGGACACCATAAGCAAGGACTATGTTATCGAAACCAAAAATCTTACTTGCTGTTTTGGCAGCTTTACAGCAGTCGACCGACTCAATCTCAAAATTCCACGCGGTTCGATCTATGGCTTTATTGGTCCGAACGGCTGTGGTAAGTCCACGACAATCCGAATGCTTTGCAGCATACTCCGCCCAACTGCAGGAATTGCTACAGTTCTCGGATATGATACCGCCAAAGATGTCAATGCCATTAAGCAGCATATTGGCTATATGTCACAGAAATTCAGCCTTTATCATGATCTTACTGCAATAGAAAACTTGAACTTTTATGCCGGGCTTTATTCCCTTACCAAACAAGAACAAAGACAGCGCATCCCCGAACTACTTTCGCTCCTGCACCTCGACTACAAAGAAAATGCTCTCGCCGCTACACTCTCCGGGGGTACGCGACAGCGGCTTGCACTTGGCTGTGCCATTCTGCATCGTCCGGAGATTCTTTTTCTTGATGAACCAACCTCTGCAGTCGATCCAACCTCACGCCGACTCTTTTGGAATGTAATCTATGAATTATCGCATCAGGGTACGACGATTCTTGTTACAACACACTTTATGGATGAGGCCGAGCACTGTGATGAAACAGGCTTTCTGCGTGCCGGTCGGCTCATTGCCAACGGAACGCCTGCAGTACTTAAGCATTCCATTAATGGGCAGCTTATTACGATGGACAGCACTACACCACTCGAAGCGCTTGCCCGTTTGAAAGCATCCAAAATTTCTTATCTTGATGCCTATATATTTGGTAAAAAGCTGCATGTCATCCTTACACCGGATGCAGATACAACAAAGCTTGATAATTATCAAAAAGCCGAACCAACCATGGAAGATGTTTTTGTTTATTATGACAAACATGAAAAACGCTCAGAAAAGAAAGAAGTGATAAAAACATGACACGGCTCAAAGCTGTCCTCGTCAAAGAATTTATCCAGATGAAGCGTGATCCGGTTACACTTGCCCTTATGATTCTTCTGCCAATTGTCCAACTGCTGCTTTTTGGCTTTGCCATTCACACAGATATCAAGCATCAAAGTACCGTTGTTTTTGACCAGTCACTTTCCCGTGAAAGCCGCGAGTTGCTCACAAGCTTCACTTCCAGCGAATATTTTGATATTGACTATGTTGCCGCAAGCTTCCAGGAAGCTAACAATTTAATCGACAGCGGTAAAGCCAGAATTGGTATCATCATTCCGCCAGACCTCTCCGCAAATCTCAAGCACAATCGTACCACACCCATACAGGTTCTTATTGATGCTTCCGACTCAACCTCTGCCTCCTCGGCAATTGCAGCAGCGCAAGCCATCGGACAGCTTAAGTCGCAGGAAGCTCTGCTTCAAAAACAGCATCTGCCCGCCGACAGTCTTAAACTCTACGACATGCGTATTCGATCATGGTACAATCCAGACTTTGTTACAGCCTATTACATGCTGCCGGGAATTATGGGTATTATTCTTACAATGACAATGGTCATGATCACCTCAATGGCAATTGTTCGCGAACGGGAAAACGGAACCCTTGAACAACTCATTGTCACACCGCTTAAGACATGGGAATTGCTGCTTGGTAAGATTATTCCCTATATTCTCATGGGCTATGTACAAATGACAGTTGCTGTACTTGTCGGACTTGCCGTTTTTGGCATGCCCATTCGCGGAAGCTTGCCGCTTCTCTACGAATTGACATCATTCTTTATCATTGCCTCCCTTACACTTGGCATTCTCATCTCTAACATTGCCCGCACACAAATGCAGGCAATGCAAATGTCCTTTTTTGTTTTTCTGCCAAGCGTTATGCTTTCCGGCTTTATTTTCCCACGTGAAGCCATGCCAAAATTATTTTATTTTCTAAGCAGCCTTTTACCGATGACCTACTACCTTGATATACTGCGGGGCATCATTCTTCGCGGTAACAGCCTCAGTTCTCTTTGGTTCCAAACACTCTCCCTCATTGTTTTTATTACTGCCACCTTCACTCTTGCTATTAAAAAATTCTCAAAAACAATGAACTGACTGATAAACCTCCTGCAAAAAAACAAAAAACAGTGTCAGCGATTTTTCTCGCTAACACTGTTTTTTTGCATCTGAAGCAATTATTCCGTTTTTTCAGTAGCAGCCTGTACATGCTGCTGATGTTTTGCTACTGATTTTTGTGACTGTTTCTGCTTCTTTGCTTTATTCTTTGGATTCTTATCTCCCATATCACTCATCTCCTTTGTTACAGGTTAATTATACCACTATTTCAGTATTAATGATCACTTCCAGTCCGCCGCAATAAGGCATACACCAGCAATTAACGTACCACACTCCGCTTGCATGCTCCTTTTGCTACAAGAACTATCTCTTTCACGCGTTTTGCTGCTTTTGAAGCCGTATTTGATATTTTTCAATTCCATTTACGCATTTGAATCTTCGTCTGCATTTCCTGACTCAATGGTATACTAAGTTTTGCATTATACAAATCCACGACTTCTTACTAAAAAACACCCTTAAACATCTCTTTTATCTAATTGTATAAGTCACTTCGTAAAGAGAATGTTCAAAAATCTTTTTATATAAAATAAATCTTACATATACAAAAAAGCACCGCTTCAACGGATTACTCCGTGAAACGGTACTTTCTACTTGTTTTGCCTGTATTTGCACAAAAATTATTTTATTCTTTACCAGCGAGCTTCTTATAGCCTGCAAGTCTTGCCTTTGCATCTGCTTCCGTCTTATCAAAAAGCGCATCCGCAACGTCAGGGAATGCACGCTTAAGGGAAGAATACCGAACTTCACCCTGAATAAATTCTTTGAAGTCGCCTGTTGGTTCTTTCGAATCAAGGGAGAACGGATTCTTGTCTGTGCCGACAAGTTCCGGATTATAACGATAATTTGCCCAATAACCTGCTTCAACAGCACGTTGTGATTCAAGCTGGCTCTTACCCATACCAGCTCTGATACCATGGTTGATACATGGCGCATAAGCAATAATGAGGGACGGTCCCTTATATGCTTCTGCTTCAGCAATTGCCTTGAGTGTCTGATTCTTATCTGCACCCATAGCAATCTGTGCTACATAGACATAGCCATACGTCATAGCCATCATGCCAAGATCCTTTTTCTTCGTTTTCTTACCTGTCGCAGCGAACTGTGCAATCGCTGCCGCCGGAGTCGCCTTTGAAGACTGCCCACCTGTATTCGAGTATACTTCTGTATCAAACACAAAGACGTTGACGTCTTCACCAGAAGCGAGTACATGGTCCAGTCCGCCAAACCCGATATCATAGGACCAGCCATCTCCACCAAAGATCCACTGTGAACGTTTAACAAAATAATCTTTCTTATTATAAATTTTGTTAAGAAGCGTATCCGATCCTTTTTCTGCTTCAAGAAGAGCTGCGAGCTTATCCGCACGTTCACGCGTAGCAGCACCTTCATCAATATTTTCTTTCCAATCAGCAAGAGCTGCTTTAAGAGCTGCACTTACCTTGCCTCCATCAATAGCAGCCTGTACATCATCTGCAAGTGTATCACGAACTGCTTTCGTACCAAGGAACATACCAAGACCAAATTCAGCATTGTCTTCAAACAAGGAATTTGCCCAAGCCGGACCATGTCCCTTAGAATTCTTCGCATATGGCATTGCTGGCGCAGAACCACCCCAGATGGAAGAGCAGCCTGTTGCATTTGCGATCATCATACGATCACCAAAAAGCTGTGTAACAAGTTTCGCATATGGAGTTTCACCACAGCCTGCACATGCACCGGAGAACTCAAGAAGCGGCTGTTCAAATTGACTACCTTTAACAGTCTTCTTGTTCATCGGATTTTGTTTTGGAGCAACTTCCTTCGTTGCAAAAGCAAAGTTCTGCTGTTTTTCAAGCTGCGTTGCAATTGGTTTCATAACAAGAGCTTTTTCTTTTGCCGGACAAACTTGTGCACAATTGCCGCAGCCAGCACAGTCGAGCGGAGAAATCACCATTGTATAATGAAGTCCCTTTGCCCCAACTGCATCCTTGAAATCCATTGTTGCCGGAGCCTTACTCATTTCAGCATCCGTTGTAAGAATAGGACGAATTACAGCATGAGGACAAACATATGCGCACTGATTACACTGTATACAATTGTCAACCTGCCATTCTGGAACATTGATTGCAATACCGCGCTTTTCATATGCAGCACCGCCGACAGGGAATGTACCATCTTCCATGCCCTTGAATGTGCTTACTGGAAGTTTTTCACCTTCCTGGCGGTTCATAACATTTTGAATGTCACGAATAAATACCGGGATATCTTCTGCTGTTACAGCTTCGTCTTTGGCATCTTTCCAGCTTGCCGGC
>JBAYAD010000115.1:0-7956 GCA_041669965.1 Selenomonadaceae bacterium | reverse complement strand
ATCCATCAAGTACAAGAACAAACGGCGTATTCCCCGATGATATCAAAACCCCCAGCGAAACTACTGTTTTTTTTAACACAAGCATAATTCCCTGCGGTTCTACTGTATCACTAGCCTTTCGATAAATGTCTGTAGAAGTTTCATAAATGATACATCCTTTTTTTTCAAGCAAATTAAGTATTTCCCGAACACGTGCATTTTCTTTTGCTTCCTTTGTATATAATGCAAAAAAAAGGGACTGATCTGATTCAACTGCCATCTCAACGAGTCGCACACCCTCGGCAACAAATGCCCCTTCTTTATCACGATGCTTTTTCTGCTTAAGACTTGCGACAAACTTGATTTTTTTATTCGCTACCGATTCAATACGCTCCACTAATCCAAAGCCTCCAAACCATTAATACCATCATTACTACCAACGACGATAGCAATATCACCCTGCTGCAATTTTTCTGTAGGCAATGGCGATATAATAAGATTTTCATCCCTTTTTATTGCCACAACATTGATACCATATTTTGCACGAATATTTGATTCCATGAGTGTCTTATTCAAAAATGCCTTTGGTACAGTGATTTCAACAATGCTAAACTGCGGTGAAAGCTCAATATAATCCATTACACTTGTCGATGCCAGATTGTATGCTACACGACGAGCCATATCACGTTCTGGAGAAACAACACGATCAGCCCCGATTTTTTCGAGTAGTTTAATTTGCAGTGTATTACGTGCTGTTGCAACAATATATGGCGCACCGATTTCTTTAAGTTGAAGTGTTGTCATAATATTAGACTGCAAATCCTCGCCAATAGCAACAACAACAACATCGAAGTTCAATATGCCAAGCGCCCGTAAAGCATTTTCATCCGTAGCATCTGCTTGTACAACATGCGTAAACTCATTACTGAACTCCTGGACCTTTTCCATGCTTTTATCGATAGCCAGTACTTCATATCCCATTTTGTGCAAGGCCTTTGCCATATTACTCCCAAATCGACCAAGCCCAATAATTGCAAACTGTCGATTTTCTCTCTTTGTCTTCACAAAAAACCCTCCTGTACATTTACTCTTATTTTCAAGAAATAATACAAGACTTATTACAATAAATCCTCTATTCTTGCTTAAACTATTTTTATTAAAAAAGAGGCTGTTATAAAACAGCCTCTTTTCTCATTCTTATAGATTTTCTTTTGCAACAGCAGCAAGCTGAGCGAAAGCTTTTTCATCACTGATCGCAAGATCAGCAAGCATTTTACGATTTACTTCAACGCCTGCTTTTGTAAGTCCACAAATAAGACGGCTATAAGAAATACCATTGATATGAGCTGCCGCATTGATACGCGCAATCCAAAGTCTACGGAAATTTCCTTTTTTCGAACGACGGTCACGACGGGCATAATAAAGCCCTTTCATTACCGTTTCATTTGCTTTTTTAAACTGCTTGCTTTTAGAACCAATATAACCTTTTGCTAATTTTAAAATTTTCTTATGACGTCTATGTGCAGTCACGCCTTTTTTTACTCTTGGCATGTTTCGTTCCTCCTAATAATCTTTATTTGTTAAGCATACGGCAACATTTTTCTGATACGTCCAACATCTGCTGCTGAAGCCATAGCTGCTTTACGTAAATTACGTTTCCGCTTCGGGGACTTCTTTTCTAAAATATGGCTTTTAAAAGCCTTGTTGCGTTTAAATTTACCGCTACCAGTTACAGTGAAGCGTTTTGCTGCAGCTTTACGTGTTTTAATTTTTGGCATTACTAGTTCCTCCTTTAATTTGCGCCTTCGGTGCTAAAATCATAATCATATTTTTACCTTCAAGTTTTGCATCACGTTCAATAGTCACTAAATCTTTCAACTCAACAGCTACCTTACGTAACAGCTCTCTTCCCAATTCTGGATGAGATAATTCTCTTCCCCGGAACATAATTGTAACTTTCACTTTATTACCTTCATCAAGAAAGCGAAGAGCATTTTTTAACTTGACGTCAAAATCGTGTTGTTCAATATTGGGACGAAGCTTAACTTCTTTAACAGTAATAACTTTTTGTTTCTTCTTTGCTTCTTTATCCCTTTTTTGCTGTTCGTATCTATATTTACCAAAATCCATGATACGGCATACCGGCGGTTTCGCCTTTGGTGCCACTTCAACCAAATCAAGATGTTGCTCTTCAGCCATTTCCAATGCTTCTTGCGTTGAAAGGATTCCAAGTTGTTCACCTGTCGAACTGGTAACACGAACTTCTCTTACGCGAATTTCTTCATTAATTCTTAATGTTTCTTTACTAATAGTAAAAACACCTCCTATAAATAATACTGTCAATAACACAATAAAAAGGGTGGCTTTGCAGCCACCCTCTAAATACCAAACAAATGGAATATCAACCAAACTAATACATATACTAGTTGGTGAGAAGCGGTGGCTTCTACTTGCTTAAATCACTCTACTAGACTACCATACATAGTAGTAACCTGTCAATAGATGATTAAATCTTTTTTGAAATTTTTTCCTGCACTTCTTTAATAAACAAATCCACATTCATATTGATACTATCTTTTTCTCCATATTTACGTACTGAAGCTTCATTGACTTCCATTTCCTTATCACCAACAACAAGTGTATACGGAACCTTCTTCATCTGACTTTCACGAATCTTATATCCAACCTTTTCATTACGGTCATCAACCTCAACACGCAAACCAAGTGCAAACATTTTGTTTTTGAGTGCATATGCGTAATCTGTATGTTTTTCCGTAATCGGCAAAATTTCAATCTGCACAGGAGCCAACCATGTTGGAAATGCACCCGCATAATTTTCAATCAAAATACCAATAAAACGTTCAATACTTCCATAAACCACACGATGAATCATAACCGGACGATGCTTTTTACCATCTTCGCCAACATATGTCAGATCAAATTTTTCCGGCAAAAGCATGTCCAACTGAATTGTACCGCACTGCCACGTACGACCAATCGAATCCTTTAAATGAAAATCGATTTTAGGACCATAAAATGCGCCATCACCTTCATTAATGATATATTTAAGGCCACGATTATCCAGTGCATTCTGTAAGGCATTCGTTGCATTTTCCCAAATATCGTCTTCACCCATAGAATTTTCTGGACGTGTACTGAGTTCCGCATGATATTCAAGACCAAACGTCTTATACACTCGATCAAAAAGATCAATAACCTTCTGTATTTCTTCTTCGATCTGCGAAGGCATCATAAAGATATGCGCATCATCCTGAGTAAAGTTACGAACACGCATAAGACCATGAAGTGCACCAGATAGTTCATGACGATGGACAAGACCCAGCTCACCCATGCGAAGTGGCAAATCGCGATAACTGTGCTGCTGTGTTTTATAGACGATCATACCGCCTGGACAATTCATTGGTTTAATTGCATAGTCTTCATCATCAATCTTCGTAAAATACATATTTTCTTTGTAATGATCCCAGTGACCAGACTGTTCCCAAAGCTTACGATTCAAAATCATTGGCGTACTAATTTCCTGATAGCCAAATTCACGATGCACTTCGCGCCAATAATTAATAAGTTCATTACGAATCACCATGCCTTTTGGATGAAAAAATGGAAAACCTGGGCCTTCTTCATGCAGACTAAAAAGATCTAGTTCCTTGCCCAGTTTACGATGATCACGCTTTGCGGCTTCTTCCATCATAGTAAGATACGCATCAAGATCTTCCTTTTTACCAAAAGCTGTACCATAGATACGCTGTAACATCTTATTCTTTTCACTGCCGCGCCAATAGGCTCCGGCAATACTCTGTAATTTAAGTGCCTTTACTTTACCTGTACTTAAAACATGTGGACCTGCACAAAGGTCAACAAAATCTCCCTGTGTATATAATGTGATTTTTTCATCTTTCGGCAAATCATTAATAAGTTCAACTTTATATTTCTCGCCTTTTTCCTCAAACATTTTCAATGCAGCTTCGCGGCTCACTTCACTGCGTTCCAACTTGCTATTTTCTTTAACAATCTTTTCCATTTCTTTTTCAATTTTTTTAAGATCTTCATCTGTTAGCTGCTTATTAATATCAAAATCATAGTAAAATCCATTATCGATTGCTGGTCCAATTGCAAGTTGTACATTATAATCCTTATAAAGGCGCTTTACTGCCTGCGCAAGAATATGTGATGCTGTATGCCGAAGTGTCCAAAGACCATCAGCATCCTCCAATGTCAAAAACTGCATCTTACAATCCTTTTCTATTTTTGTTGTAAGATCCATGATTTTCCCATCCACTTTGGCTGATAAAACCTTCTTTGCCAAACTGTTACTAAATGCTTTTACAAAATCCAAAATCATTATGCCTTGTTCAGCTTCCCGAACAGTGCCATCTTTTAATGTTACTTTAATCAAAATTAAGCCCTCCTTATAAAATAAAAAAAAACAGCCTTCATCCCAAATAGGGACGAGGCTGTGCTTCGCGGTTCCACCCTGCTTGCCGCCAAAGGCGACCGGCTCGGACTTGATAACGGAGATCACTCCGGCACAGCCTACTTTATTCAGCCTGCAGTTTGAAAGTGGTAAATCTATATGTCGCATAAGATGCTCCCAGCCTTGTCATCTCTCTCTGAAAAACAAATCATATAGTATCGTGTCTTTCGCCTTACTTTTAATTTATATTAATTATAATAACTCTATCTTTAGCTGGTGTCAAGTTATCAGCCTATTATTAATTAATTTTCACCCAACCCACCTTTTTATGGTGGCCCAATTCATTTTTTTATTAGCTACTAAAGATTTATAAAACCGCGCTAGCCTTGTTGTCAGTTGTCTCTGAAAAACAAATCCTATCGTATTGTGTCTTTTTCTTTGCCTTTCTAAATGTTTTTCAATGAAATTATCTTTTACTATGCATATAAAATATTTCTGTCAAGTAATACTCTATACAATTATACTATTTTTGGGCAAATTTAGCTTTACTATACATTATATCGGTCATTGGTACTTTTATTTTTTGTCCAGCTTCTATTCGTGCATCATTGTCTAAAGCATTGATTTCGTGAATTGCAGTTGCCAAATCACGCACACTCTTATCATCAACTGCATACCTTTCTGCAATAGACCATACATTCTCACCGCTTTTTACCGTCACAATGTCAAAATCATCTGTTCTTAAATACTCATTAGATAAATTTAGTGGTGACACCCATGCAACAAGTAAAACTATAAGCAACAATCCCATCATTCTTTCCATCAAAGATCCCTCCATCAAATATATGTGTACTCTTAAATAAAAAGCCCATTTTAGAACTCTTGTTCCTATTTAGTATCATATCACAGAACAAAGGTTCTTTCAATGGTTTAACCGAACAAATATTCGCTTATCGTTTTTTAACTTTTTCTAAAATTTAAGACCATTTATTTGCTAAGGGACCATCCTTTTATGTTTATAACTAGTATAAGAGTTGAGTAAGTGTCCTCACTTTATTGGCTTTAATACATTACTGATAGCTATCGCCATTCCTCTTTCTTCCTAAAAAGTTTATGCTACTAATTTCAAACAGAAGCATACCTTCTACCTGTATATGATAATATCTGATTTCTGATCCCTGAACAAGCTGTTAAAGCCCTTGAGATTGGCACGGATTCAAGTTTTTGCTATGCTGTTTGCGAAGGAATACGGACTTCAGATTGACACCATTGACTGCGCCGCATCTCTATGCTTCAGTAAGAAAAAAATGCCGCAAAACGTTCTCTTCTTATCAGGTTTACACGATAACTGCGTTATTTCTTTGCTTTTGTGATATAATGAAAGTAATTCAGTTTTTACTGAATAGGTGTTTGGGGGTTGACAATGTAATAGAAGCTTTCCCCCTATTAACACCCAGTGGACTGAACAGAACAAGCCGCACCTGATCAACAGCAGCAATCGCCACCCGATAATCATGAACATCAATATAATGATACTAATGAATCGGTGCAGTAATTGCTGGTATACTCATAGATGTGGTAATTGCTAACAATTAATTTTAAAGGAGAATATGTATGAAAATATTATCAAAGAAAAAATTACTTATTTTGCAATAACGACTATTTTAATGGTTCCATTCATTGCAGAAGCATCCCCTGTAGACGGGTTTGAAGATGGACCAAATCCTAATTTTTATATTTCGCAACAAAAAATGGATATTGATAAAGTGGCACAAACTCTTGTTGATACTTGCGGAGTAAAAAAAGATGAGGTTCTTTCTTATATGAATGAAGGCGTCCGTTTTAAAGACATAGCAATGGGGTCTTTTGTTGCAAAAGTCAGCGATAAATCATTAAAAGAAGTTATGGATGTGAAAATGCAACATCATGATTGGAAAGGTGTATTTGAAGCATTAAACATTTCAAAAGAAAAAATCAAAACTTTTCATAATGAAATGATATCCAATCTTTTGAAAGACCAGTTGAGCATTCCTAAAAAAACAGCTCAGGATCTTCTTACTAAGGGTTATCAGCCACGAGATATCGCTATAGCGAATGCATTAGCTAACGATGCTAACAAATCTATTGATGATGTACTCGCTATGCGTACAATGACAAACACTTGGAAAGATGTAGCTTCGACCCTTGGTATTAATGATGATCTGTTTAAGAAAGATATGGATAATCTTCAAACTCATATGTTTCAGCATGGACAATTCTCTAAAGATTGACTTTTATAAATAATTATGGCTCTTTTTCAAATGTTGGAATAAAAACATAAAGTAGATTTTTAGCGAGGGGTTTTTCTCCTCGCTGTTTTTATACAAAAAAATATGTTGAAGCAAGCAATTTGATTTTTGCTTACCCCAGCATTTATTATAGAAGCAAAAAACGTCAAAACCCATTGTGGATTTTGCAACAGACTCCTAACCAGCTATATTTTTAAATTTTTATAACAGTGCCAGTATCGCCTTTAATGTTGTCAGATTTTCTAATAAAGTTATCCAATTCCCTTTTATGCCCAATCCCAATGAACTGTTTTTCGAAACCACCGTATTTAATGATTGCAACCCATTAACTACATTTTTACAACTGCTTAAATCAGAATTTAAATTTTTTAAACTATTCTTTAGTTCGGATAGTTCTTTCAAACTATCTGTGACATCATCCTGTTCATCCGTATCAATATTTGTTGAAAGTTTCGTTGCAGTCGATTGTAATGAACTAATCTGCTTCGTCAAAGTTGCTAAATTTTCCGAAGAAACTGGCGTCGCAGACGCGGCATACCCTATATGCGGAAATGAAAAGCTACATATTGTTATGGCAATCAGGAAAATTTTTTCTTTATTCATAATACTATCACTCCTACTATTTATGATTTTCTAATAGATAACATAATATTCTATAAATTCGCGCACTATAGTATTAACTTTTTTGTTTTATATCTATCTTTAAGCATTCTACAAACTGTTAAAAAAACCTTTTTTAATTGTTCAAGTCATATAGTTTTAAGATACATTTTCTCTGATCTTCTTAATACACTTTTATTTCTCCTTTCAGAACAGGCATCAGTGTCCTATTTCATGTCCACCCCCTTGTCCACAACATTACCTTTTTATGAAAGGTTGCGGCTGTTAATTCATATTCGCAAATGATTTCACTCGCTGGCATACCACTGGCACGTAATGCTACCATTTGTTGTTTAAATTCTTTTGTGTATCCTCGTCTAACTTTTTTTCCATCTCGCTGCCTCTTTTCTTTTTTTACTATTTTAGCAGCTCCTAAAAAAAACTGTCCAGTTTATTGTAGTCTATCCAGTTTTAAATAGAACATATATGTGGTATACTTACTAAATAGAGTAAAATAAACTATTATTAGGAGTGACTGTTTATGCGGCGGAGCGATGGGCCCAATGAACGACAAAAAAGCATATTTAAATTCATAAAAGATTTTCTTATAGAAAAAGGCTATCCACCGTCTGTACGTGAAATTGGTAAAGCTGT
>JBAYAD010000114.1:0-8026 GCA_041669965.1 Selenomonadaceae bacterium | reverse complement strand
TTAAGGTTTTCCTCTAAGAACCGGAAATCTGCCAAGATTTTTCAGCCATATACTTTTTTGCTTTACCGCCTCAATGGAAGACTCAAGATTTCGTATCGATGTCTTTGTTTCAAGATCAAAGAAGAAGATATATGCACCGAGCTTTGTACGAGCTGGGCGCGACTCAATCCGCGTCATATTTACGTCGCGATTGCCAAACTCCTGCAAAACCTCACAAAGACTGCCGGCACACGAGCCATCAATCTGACAAATGACAAGTGCCTTATCCGAAGACTCCAGTACAGCAGCACTGCCACGCCGCTGCAAAAGATAAAACCGTGTGCAATTCCCCATATTATCCTGAATCTCCGTTGCCATCGTTTGAAGATCATAAAGTTCACCTGCGCGCTTTGTGCAGATTGCCGCAATGCCTGCATCCCCTTGCGCGACAATTCCCGCAGCCTTGGATGTGCTCGCTACCGGTAGCAGCTCAGCAGACGCATAATAGGTCTTTAAATAGGTTCGGCACTGTGAGAGCGGCTGCGCATGCGAAAATATTTTCTTTATGGGTGCATCCGGATATTTTGCCATGAGCTGATTATGCACACTCCAGATCAGTTCTATTCCAACCTCAAGAACGTCACTATGTGCCAGCGTATCCAGTGTAATATTAATCGAGCCTTCCAGTGAGTTTTCAACTGGTACAAGACATTCATCGATTTCACCATTGATGACAGCCTGCATCGCTGCATAGATTTCCGGATAAGCAGCAAGTTTTCGTTTTTCCGGCATTTGCGCATTCAGATACAGCGCAGCTGCTTCACTATGCGTTCCCTGTGGACCAAGGAACCCCATTATCCTCATCTTTATTCCTCCTTTTCCTTATACAAAAAAAGCCTCGCCCAATAAAGGACGAAGCTTGATGCTCGCGTTACCACCTTAGTTATTCATTTGCATGAATATCTCTGCAAAGTACAGGTCATATCGACCGATACTCTCCTTCTTTTAACGGCAAAGGCTCCGACACCACCTACCAGAAATCTTCAGCGGGTAACTCCAAGGTGAACTTCAACAACTTTTCCTATGCCGGGTTCTCAGCATCCCCAACTCTCTGAAATAGTCCAAGCTGTTTACTTTTCCTCTTCATTGCTTTTCTCAAAATGAAATTGTATACATTTTAGCATGTAAAAATATAAAATGCAATCATTATTTTATTTTTTATCAAAAATGTTTTTTCACAAAAGGCATTCGTGTATATTATATTTTTTTAAATTTGCTGTGCAAATCTACTTATCCTCTTTTTTGTTTTTTGTTATGCTACATCATACAAGATAACCGAATAAATTTTCTTACTGCTATTGCCTTTCTCCACACAATACGGTATTCTACTTTTATAATTAGAATACAAAGGTGGAAAGACATGAGCGTATTAAATGTTGAACATGTATCCCACGGGTTTGGTTCCCGTACAATATTCGAAGATGCTTCGTTTCGGCTTCTTAAAGGTGAACACATTGCCCTTATAGGAGCCAACGGTGAAGGAAAGTCAACCTTCCTGCAAATCATCACGGGACAGCTTACACCCGATGAAGGTAAAGTCGAGTGGTCAAACCGCGTAACTGTCGGCTACCTTGACCAGCATGCCGCACTAAAGCCAGGTATGACGATTCGTGATGTGCTGCGCACAGCTTATGATGAAATGTATACACTCGAAGCTGAAATGCTTGCATGCTATGACAAAATGGGAGATGCTCTGCCGGAGGAAATCGACAAAATGATGGTCGACGTTGGTGATATTCAGGACATTCTCGAAAGCAACAGCTTTTACACGATCGATACCCGCATTGATGAAGTATCCGGTGGGCTGGGTCTTCGTGATATCGGCCTTGACAAGGACGTTGCTGAACTCAGTGGCGGCCAACGCACAAAAGTACTCCTTACAAAGCTTTTGCTGCAAAATCCAACAATTCTTATTCTTGACGAACCGACAAACTATCTTGATGCTGAGCACATTCAATGGCTTACAAGCTACCTGACGAACTACGAAAATGCTTTTATTCTTGTATCACATGATGTACCATTTCTTACTGCCGTTACAAATGTCATTTATCATGTCGACAACACCCGTCTTACACGCTATACAGGTGATTATGCAAAATTCCAGGAAATGTATGCTGTCAAAAAACGACAGGAAAATTCTGCCTATGAACGCCAGCAGCAGGAAATCAAACGTACAGAAGACTTTATTCAGCGTAATAAGGCGCGCGTCGCGACACGTGGCATGGCAAACAGCCGTCAGAAACGGCTCGACAAGATGGACATACTCGAAAAGCGCCAGGAAAAACCAAAGCCACACTTTCACTTTAAGGAAGACCGTACACCAAGCCGCTTTGTCATTGATGCCAAACGACTTGTACTCGGCTATGATACGCCGCTTACAAATCCCGTCGATTTGCAGCTTGAACGCAACCGCAAGATCGCTATCCGTGGTGTAAACGGGCTTGGCAAAACAACCCTGCTAAAGACACTGCTCGGACTTATTCCACCAATTTCCGGTAAGATTGAGTCTGGCGAATTCGTTGAGCCCGGCTACTTTGAACAGGAAAGCACCCGTGGCAACGACCGCACGGCGCTTGAGGAAATCTGGCAGGAATACCCGGGCATGAGCAACTACGAAATACGTGCGGCGCTTGCCTCCTGCGGCCTTACCAATGAGCATATTACCAGTCAAATGAAAGTTCTTTCTGGTGGTGAAGCTGCCAAGGTCCGCCTTTGCAAAATTATGCAAAAAAAAATCAATTTTCTTGTTCTTGATGAACCGACGAACCATCTTGATATTGAAGCCAAAGCTGAGCTCAAACGCGCACTCAAAGAATACAAGGGCACTATTCTTCTTGTTTCCCATGAACCGGACTTTTACGAAGACTGGGTCAATGCCATCTGGAACGTTGAAAAATGGACAACAAAAATCGTATAAAAACATTTCAAAAAGATCATACAATAAGTGCTGCCGTTTTAGAAATAAACGACAGCACTTGTTTTTTAACAAAAATCAAAAGAACCAATACTAATTTTACTATACACCATTATTCAACCTTGAATTTGCCAATTGACTGTTTTAATTCTTCAGCATAACTTGCCAATTTTTTAACTCGTTCACTTACTTCCTGAATCGTTGCCGATGTTTCTTCACTAAGGGCAGCTACATCTTCCGTCCCTTGTGCCGATTTTTTTGATATAACAGCAATTCGTGAAATTTCATCACTTGCAGACTTTGCTTCTTTGTTAATTTCATTGGAATTATGCGAAATAGCTTCAATTTTTTCTTGAATAGTTCTTATAGAATCTGATATTTCCTGAAAAAAAACAACGATTTTTTTCAAACTTTCTTCTTCTTCTTCTACAGCCTTATTTGCTAAAGCCATATGAGAAGCGGTCGTATCAATTCCAGCTTCTACTTCACTTACGATGTTGATAACTTTTGTACCAGACAAATCAACCTGCTCTGCCAGCTTTCTTACTTCTTCGGCAACAACAGCAAAACCTCGCCCATGTTCTCCAGCTCGGGCAGCTTCAATCGCTGCATTGAGGGCTAGCAGATTGGTCTGACCCGCAATCCCCTGAATGACCAGCACAATATCATTAATTTCTTTTGACTTATCCGCCAGGGAAGAAATTGAATTGCCGATTTGTGTATATACACTTTTATTATTTGCGATTTTATTCCCCTGATCTTTTACAAGCTCTGATCCGATACGCACTGATTCAGTTGCCTTGTGAGCCAAATCACCAGAAGAAGAAATATCCTGATTGATTGTATCAAGACGATTTACCATCCCCTGCAGTTTTTCTGTACTATTTGTTGTAGAAATTGCTTGTTCATTTGCCCCACTGGCCAAATCCGTAATCGTATTTGCTGTACGCTCAGAAGCTATCGTGATTTCTTCTGTCGAACTAATCATTTGGGTACTTTCATTGACGACAAGATCTCCCAGATCCTTTGTATCTTTAATTAAACTGCGGACATTCTCAACAATATAATTAAAGGAATCAGCAATAATTCCCAATTCATCTTTTTGCTTTAAATCGATGCCTTTCGAAAAATTATAATGAGAAAGTTCTTCTAAATAAGCTAAAATTCGATGGATTGTTTTATTTAACGGCTTAAGGACAAAAATTGTAACTAAAATTAACGTTATAATGATTACACTCAATACAGAAATAATAATTTTAAAAACAATTCCGTTACGTATTTCGGCTAAGTCACCAACGTAAATGCCCGTACCGACAATCCACTGCCAGGGCTCAAAGGCTTTTACATAAGAAAATTTAGGTTCGGATTTATCACTGCCTGGTTTTGGCCATTGATAACGAACCAAACCTTCTTTCTTCGTTTTTGCTACTTTAACAAATTCATCAAAAATAGCCAGACCATCCGGATCTTTAATATTGCTGAGATTTTTCCCATCCAGTTCCGGACTTGTCGGGTGCATGATCATAACCGGCGTATAATCATTAATCCAAAAATATTCATTAGATTCATAGCGTAAATTTAAAATCGTTTCTTTAGCTAAATCTTTCGCCTGCGCTTCAGCATAAACACCTTTTTGCGACTGATTATAATAAAACTCGACAATTTTATACGAAGTTTCCGTCAAATTTTTTAACTTGGTTTCAGAATCTTTTTCCAACGTATTTGTTATGACCGGAACAATATAGAATCCAATCAAGCTGGAAAATGAAAGGGTTAAAAAAACAATAATAAAAACAATCTTTGTGGTAAGTCGAAAATTTTTAAAAATATTCATTGCTACTCCTCCTCGTTTTTATACAAAAAAGATACAACAATATCTTTTGCAAGAACAGGCTGCATCTAATATTTTCCATAAATAACATTTCGTAGTAGATTTCATAGTACATTTGTTTTTTCCCTATTAGTTAAAAAATTCAATATAATCCTTATATTTCCTGCTATATATTTGAATTTTCTCAAAAATATAATGTATACTTCATATTTACTCTCCTACCCCATCTGCCATTTTAAGCAAAGTCTAAAAAGCGCTGAAAACATCTTTTGTTTTCAGCGCTTTTACATTATCTTTTTTGTAAAACTTTTCGCAGTTTAGGCAGAATAAGCAAAGCTAAAATCATACCAATTCCCGATGTAAGAAGCGAACTCGGGCTGTTCCCCAAAGCAACAGCCCAGCTCCCGATGACTGCCCACCAGGCTAAAATATATCCAGCCAGATTGCAAATACCACCGATCAGCATTCCAGCCAGCGCCCTTGCAAACCAGCGATTTCCAGCATTGTTTTCCGGCCATAATCCACAGGCCACGATCCCCACGGCAAATCCTGCAATTCCCTTGATGACAAACGACCACAGTGTATACGGCGAAAATCCCATTAAAAGATCAAAAAAAGCCGATCCAATCGCTGCTGCCCAGCCTGCATAAACACCGACAAACAAAGCACCGGTAACAAACACTGCCGCCGTCCCGAGATGCACCATTCCGCCAGTTGGCAAAGGCACTTTAATCATAGTTGCAATCACGCAGACCGCCGCCAGCATTCCTATCATAATCAAATCATGCAGATTCAGCGTCCGCTTATTTTGCATAGATAACTCCTCCATTTTGTCGTTAAACTTTTCCAGTAGTAATCGTTCCTTACTACATATTAAAATTGTATTTTTATCCCTGCTGCATTATACTTTTCTGTGCTGTCTGCACTTTTGTCCGAAACAAGTTGCAATGCAAATACACAGGATCTTTTATACTTTAAAGAATTTCACTGCATCGTGCAACACGCTGGCTGTAGCCGCCAACGATTGACTTGCCGCCAGAATTTCTTCGATAGATGCCGAATGTTCTTCCGCCGCTGCCGATACCGTTTGTGTCTTTCCAGCAGACTGTTTTCCAACCCGATCGATATTTTCAACCGCTATTTTAATTTGATGACTGCTGGCCGTCATTTCTTCAATAGCCGCAGAGATCTCCATGCTCTGCGAAGAAACATTGTTGACCAAAGAAGTAATTTCTCTGAAATTTTCTCCGGCACTTCCAACCACCTGCGCCCCCAGTTTCACTTCCTGGCTGCCTTTGTTCATCGCTGTTACAGCTTTATCTGTTTCCTGCTGAATATCACCTATCATTGTCCCAATCCGGGAAGCGGCCTCTTTGGACTGTTCTGCGAGTTTCCGCACTTCTTCAGCTACGACAGCAAAGCCTTTGCCGTTTTCCCCCGCCCGAGCCGCCTCAATCGCGGCATTCAAAGCCAGTAAATTAGTCTGTCCGGCAATGCCGGAAATCGTATCAATAATCTGCCCGATTTCCCCGGAACGTTCTCCCAGTTTCTTTACTGCCTCAGCAGAAAATTCCACAGTCTCTTCAATACTGTTCATCTGCATTGCTACAGATTCTGCAGACTTTGCCCCGGCATTAGCGGCATCGACTGTTTTGGCAATCCCATCAGCCACCGTAGTCGAATGATCAGCAATCTGCGTGATAGCAGCCGCCATTTGCTGAACATTTATTGTGGTTTCACCAATTACCACAGATTGGCTTTGTGCCCCCTGTGCCACGACTTCAACAGCCTCTGTCATCTGCCCTGTAACCTTAGCCGCTTCTTCGGCTCCAATAGTGAGATCTTTTGAGGATTCCTCCATTTGTTTTGAAGCTTCAGCTATATTTTTTACCAGCTTATACAATTGATTCGCCATATTATCAAATTCTTTACTCAGTTGCCCGACTTCATCGGCATAATACACGTCATGCACGTTTCTGTTTTTCAGATCACCGCTGGCCAGTCGATGAACCTCCGCCAGCAAACCTGCCAAAGGAGTAAGAATCAGCCGCGTAATCAGCCAGCCTAACCCGCCCGAAAGCAGTACCGCTGCAATCGTTACGACCATGCTGATCCTGTCATTATACAAAGCGATTTCTTCACTTTGCATTTTTTCTTTCTCCGCCGCTTTATTGTTGTATTCAACCAAATCATCAAGTAATTTATTGATCGTTTCTAAATGTGAAAACGCCTTTTGGTAAAAATATGCATGCCCCTCTTCCTGCCTGCCTGCTGCCGCTAAATCCAATGATTTCTGCCATTCGCCGCGGTAAATCTGCGTTTCAGCTTTGATTTGTTCCATTTTTTGCTGCTCAAACGAGTCTAAGTTCGATTTCTGATATTTTTCAAGCAATCCACTGTAAATTTTTTTATGCTCATCAATGGTTTTTAAAAGTGTTTGCTGCTGTGCAGCATCTTTACTGAGAAAAACCGACAGTGTTAGGGCTTCGTTGCGTCGGCTTTCCGTGCGGCTGGCATTAAGCCATTCAATGGGCTGTAAACGATTTTTGTACATATCGTCCATTTTTCCAGCCAGCGTGCTCGCCGCATAATGCCCTGTGTAACCTACCACCGCCAGAAAAAAAGCCATAAACACAATAAGAATTATAATTTTCCAGACTGTTTTAATATTGCGCAATTGTATCATTTGTTATTCCTCCATATTTGGACATTTTCAATCAGAAAATATCTTCTTTATTTCTATCATCAAACCACAACTATTTTTGTACTCTATAAAATTCATTGCCCAAAAGCTGGAGTAAAAACAACTCTACATACATATCTGCAAATTTTTGCCGAGTCAACTTTTGCTTTTTTATTATTATAGTATAAATTACCCAAACATACAACATACAAAATATATTTTATTTTTTAAATACAATTATCTATTATTAATAATAATCATTACCGATGCATAAATTTTTAGTCTACATATCGCTGTATTTGCAAAAGCGTTCACTAAAATCATTGCGCTTATGAAGCTCAAACTATTATTGCCAACAAAACTATTCTGTTGAATTTTTAGTTACGTTCATTTTATGTTTATTCGTATAAAAATGTGAGTATCCTGCTGACTGCCTGTTACACAGGCAAAAAATTAAAAACAGCCGCTATCTGTTTTCTCAGACAGCGACTGTTTTTATAAATTAAGACTGCAGGGTTTTAGCGCACAGAATTTTTCCTACTGCAAACTCGATACTTTT
>JBAYAD010000113.1:0-8170 GCA_041669965.1 Selenomonadaceae bacterium | reverse complement strand
GGCTTTTTACAAAGGAACTTGAGGTGGATATGCTTGCGGGGCATATCGATTTAGCTGTACACAGCCTTAAAGATATGCCGACAGAGGTGCCGGAGGGTCTCACACTGGCGGCAATTACAAAGCGGTTTGATCCGGGTGATGCACTTGTAAGCCCACGGTATAAAACATTTGATCAACTGCCACAGGGGGCGAAAGTAGGAACATCGAGTCTGCGCCGTAAGGCGCAGCTTCTGCATGTGCGTCCGGATCTTAGAATTGAGGATCTGCGCGGTAATGTGAACACACGTCTAAGAAAGCTGGAGGATGAAAACTTTGCAGCGATTGTCCTTGCGGTAGCAGGGCTTAAGCGTCTTGGTTTTGGTGATCGTATTACGGATGTTCTTCCACAATCGATGTGTCTGCCAGCTGTCGGACAAGGTGCACTTGCGATCGAGGCACGAATTGGTGATCAGGAAGTTATCGATAGAATTGGTTTTCTGCGAGATGAAGATACTGTACAGTGTGCCTTAGCTGAACGAGCTTTTTTGGGAGCAGTCGAAGGCGGCTGTCAGGTTCCAGTGGGTGTCTATGCTGTTTGTAATGAAACAGGCGGTATTAACGTTGAGGCGGTTATCGCTTCGATTGATGGACAACGTCTTTTGCGTGATTGTGTAACCGGTAAAAAGCAGGATGCGGTAAGTCTGGGCAAATCACTGGCGGAAAAGCTGCTGGCGGCTGGCGGGCTTGCTATTATGCAGGAGATCGGACTTTTAACGGATCGATGAATACATAGAATAAAAGGGTCGTTATTCGATTGTTTTACGGCTTCTTTATAGGAGGATAAAAGACTTATGGCAGGTATGGTATATTTGGTAGGTGCGGGCCCGGGAGATTATCGTCTCATCAGTGTGAAGGCCTGTGACTGTCTCAAAAAAGCAGAGGTCGTTGTCTATGACCGCCTTGCGGATGAGCGCATTTTGAGCTATGCCCCGCAAAATGCAGAGTATGTTTATGTGGGTAAGGCATCGAGCCAGCATACGATGAAACAGGATGATATCAGCCAGCTGCTTGTCGATAAAGCACGGGCTGGCAAATGTGTTGTACGACTGAAGGGCGGCGATCCGTTTGTTTTTGGCCGCGGCGGTGAAGAAGCGTTACTGCTGCAGGAAAACAAGCTGTCGTTTGAAATTGTGCCGGGCATTACATCGGCGATATCTGTACCAGCTTATGCAGGGATTCCCGTTACGCATCGTGGTATGGCAACGTCGTTTGCCGTTATTACCGGGCATGAGGACCCGACAAAGGGTTCTTCAAATATACGGTGGGATAAGATTTCAACGGGTGTCGATACGCTTGTATTTCTTATGGGAATTGCAAATCTGCCGCATATAACAGCAAAGCTTATCGAGAACGGACGCAGGGCGGATACACCGGCAGCTGTTATACGCTGGGGAACAAAGCCGGAACAGCGTGTGCTGGTAACGACGGTCGGCATGGCCGCAGCGGATGTTGAAAAAGCACAGCTCAAGCCACCAGCAATTTTTATCGTTGGAGATGTTGTAGCTTTGCGTGAAAAGCTGGCGTGGTTTGACAATCGTCCGCTTTTTGGTAAAAAAATTGTTGTTACGCGAGCCAGAGAGCAGGCTTCAAAGCTTACACTGGAACTGGAAGAGCTTGGTGCGCAGTGTATTGAGGTACCGGCAATACATATGCAGGACCCGGCTGATGGCTATGCAGCTGTTGATAAAGCAATCAATGAGCTTAGTGCATACGACTGGCTGATTTTCACGAGCACAAATGGTGTTGATCGTTTTTTTGCTCGTTTGCATAAGGCGGGGCGTGATACACGGGCATTGTCGGCAGCAAAGATTGCGGCAATCGGTACGGCGACAGCTGGCAAACTAAAAGAATATGGTATTAGGGCAGACAGTATACCGGCACAGTTTCGGGCCGAGGGCGTGATTTATGCATTGAAGGATGATATTTCGCAGGGAACAAAAATTCTTTTGCCAAGAGCAGAGGAAGCACGGGCAGTTCTGCCGGATGAGCTGAGAAAACTAGGTGCAGTCGTTGATGTTGTACCGGTTTATGCAACCGTAGTGACGGAGATGGATGCAACGGCTGTAAAACAACAGTTGAGTGCAGGCGAAGTCGATGTCGTGACATTTACAAGTTCGTCGACCGTGACGAATTTTTTGAAGCTGATTGATGGTGATATGGCACTTTTGCAGCAGACAAAAGTTGCCTGCATTGGGCCAATCACAGCAAAGACATGTGAAGATAACGGTATTGTGCCCGACATGATAGCCGAAACATATACGATTGCCGGACTTGTCGATGCAATCGCAAAAAAAATGTAAAGGAAGATGTTTTTATGATGGATCAGAAACTTCGTCCGCGTCGTATGCGGATTTCCGAAGGTGTGCGTGCAATGGTACGTGAAACTTCTTTGTCGGTAAAGGATTTCGTTTATCCGATTTTTGTCGTTCCGGGAGAAAATGTGAAAGAAGAGATTCCAAGCATGCCGGATGTTTATCATTTGTCTGTTGATAATGCTGTAAAGCTTGCAAAAGAAATCTATGCATTGGGAATTCCGTCTGTAGAAATCTTTGGATTGCCGGAATATAAAGATGAAATCGGCTCAAGTGCCTGGGACATGAAGAGCCCTGTACAGTGTGCAATAGCCGCTATTAAGAAAGCGGTTCCGAAACTTGTCATCGTTGGTGATGTCTGTCTTTGTCAGTATACGACACACGGCCATTGCGGCAAGCTTTGTGGTCATTACGTTGATAATGATGCAACACTTGAGCTTCTAGCCAAGGTTGCTGTGAGTCAGGCAAAGGCTGGTGCGGATATTATTGCACCATCGGATATGATGGACGGTCGTATTGCGGCAATTCGTGAAGCACTTGATAAAGAAGGCTTCCTGAATGTATCGATCATGTCCTATGCGGTGAAATACGCATCAGGATACTACGGGCCGTTTCGTGATGCAGCTGATTCGACACCGCAGTTTGGTGATCGAAAGTCGTATCAGATGGACCCGGCAAATTCGCGCGAAGCGATGAAGGAAGTTGAACTTGATCTCGCTGAAGGTGCAGATATCATTATGGTAAAGCCGGCAATGGCTTACCTTGATATCGTCAAGACGGTACGTGAAACCATTAATCGTCCGGTTGCAGTCTATAATGTGAGCGGTGAGTATGCAATGGTTAAGGCTGCTGCGCAGAAGGGCTGGATTGATGAAAAGCGCATCGTGCTGGAAACCCTTACCGGAATGAAGCGCGCCGGTGCAGATATTATTATTACGTATCATGCGATTGATGCAGCGAAATGGCTGCAGGAAAACGAATAAAGCTCGGGGAGGAACTTCAATGTTACATTTGGAAAAATCGGCAGAAGCTTTTGCCGAAGCTAAAGCGCTTATGCCGGGCGGTGTAAACAGCCCGGTGCGCTCGTATCACAATGTTGATTGCAATCCACCGTTTATTGCGCGGGCAGCGGGCAGTAAAATTTATGATATTGATGATAATGAATACATCGATTACGTAGGCTCCTGGGGGCCCATGGTGGTCGGGCATGCGCATCCACGAGTTGTCAAGGCGCTGCAGGAAGCAGCAACACGTGGTACAAGCTATGGTGCACCGACACTTCTTGAAAGTGAGCTTGCTAAACTTGTCATGAGTATTGTGCCTTCTATTGAGCTTATCCGTATGGTCAACTCGGGAACAGAAGCAACGATGAGTGCGCTGCGTCTTGCCCGCGGCTATACAGGACGCGAAAAGATTGTCAAGTTCATTGGCTGTTATCATGGACACAGTGATAGTCTGCTTGTAAAGGCCGGATCAGGTCTTGCTACGTTTGGCGTGCCGGACAGTCCGGGTGTTACGGCTGGTGTTGCCGCTGACACGATTACGGTACCCTATAATGATGTTGATGCGATCACAAGAGTTATGGAGGCATCTGGTGCTGAAATAGCGGCAGTTATCGTTGAACCGGTTGCCGGCAATATGGGACTTGTACTGCCAAAGCAGGGCTATCTTGCAAAGTTACGTGAACTTACGATAAAATATGGAGTTCTTCTTATTTTTGATGAAGTTATGTGCGGGTTTCGTGCTTCGCTTGGAGGTGCGCAGGCAGCCTATGGTATTACACCGGATCTTACCTGTCTGGGAAAGATTATTGGGGGCGGTTTGCCGGTTGCCGCATATGGCGGCAGGCGCGATATTATGCAGCAAGTATCACCAGCTGGTCCTGTCTACCAGGCAGGGACATTAAGCGGTAACCCGCTGGCTATGACAGCAGGTATTGAGACATTGCATATTTTGACAGAAGAACCGGAGCCTGGCAGTCCGGACTATAGCCGTAAGCTCACGATTATGACAAAGAAGCTCGTACTTGGTCTGCAGGCAAGAGCACAAGCAGCCGGACGTAAAGTGCAGGTACATCAGGCGGGGTCAATGTTTGGCGTGTTCTTCAATGAAAATAAAGTCTATGATTATGATACAGCGGCAGCATCAGATCAGGAGGCTTTTAAAATCTATTTTCGTTCGATGCTTGAGCAGGGGATTTATCTGGCACCGTCACAGTTTGAGACGACTTTTTTGTCAGGGGCGCATACAGAAGAAGATATTGTAAAGACACTTGATGCAGCAGAGACTGCCTTCAAGGCAGTTGCGGCAGTAACAAAACAACAATAGGGCCAGAAAATGATTAGTTACAGAAATTTATGCCTGAAAAAAGGTCAGATGAAAAATCTCATCTGACCTTTTTTTACTCTTTTTTGATAAAAAGCTCTGCTCATCGTACAAAAAGCATTGCAATGACAATGTGAAATCTCACATCCGCCGCTGGTACGTATTTTTTGAGAAAATTATACGATGCCTGGAGGAGATGTTTCTTTAAACCCGTGTTGATTATGGATTAGCTTGTGTTGCAGCGGTGATTTCCTTATCATGTGTCTGTATATAGGCAAGGATGGGCTTGAATAATTTATCATCGGTTGAACCAGGGACGATATCCAGGCTTGAAGACTTGTCATAAACTTTTCGGCTTATGAGTTCATTATCGAGGTCGTAAATATAGGAATATACAGGAATGTACTTTTTGCTGGTACAGTTATATTCTATTTTCGCTATAAGATAATTTATTTGTTGGGCCTTGGTAGTATCGAGATTTTTTTCAGTGAGTTTATCTGTAACGGCTTGACGGCCTTCATCATTGAAGACTGCTTTTGAATAAATCGTGACAATATTCTTATCCAGCGTTTTATCGGAATTTGTTTTGTAAGTGATGTTTTGGGTGTCGAGATAGTAGCCTACCTTATCGGTGGAATAAAGCCATAAATATTGGTCGGAGCCGGCGGCAAAGGCGATGCTGCCAAGAATAACCATCAATAGACTTACCAGTAAGACGATTTTTTTCACATTGAACACCTCGTTTGATTTATGTAATACTAACGTGATGGTAATTATAACATAATGCTGGGATTATATACAACAAGACGCTATAATAAATATTGTGGTTTTGAAAAAATTTAAGACTACAGCATTTGTTTTTTATACGAAATGACAGGAGCATTGCGCAACTGCAATGCTCCTGTTTTGACTACTTATTTATGTTGAATAGAAGAATTTTCTCCCAGTGGTTTAATGATGACGTCAATTGCATCTCCGTTCTTAATCGGAGCTGTGAATTCTGTTGGTTTATTATTCACGAGAAGGTTGAAAGTCACATGGCTTGTCGGGGCGGGCGGCTGGAAGCCTACAGCAAGCAGCACGTCACTCACAATGGCGGCCTTTCGTTCAGAGCGCTGGTAGCGAATATCGCTGCCGTCATCAATAAAAGTGTTGATCGTGGCCTTGTGTCCATTAATTTCAAGCTCAACACCGGCTGCCGGAATCTTGTATTCATTCTTGTTGAAATAAATAACCATAGAAGTCTCAAGTTCTGAGATGTTCAGGACATCGCCAAGCTTTGGTGGATTTGGTTCAATGTATTCGATTTCATCTTTTTCATTGATTTCTGCCGACAGGGTTACAGGTTCACCGTGGACGCAGATTTTTGGCGGAACATTATACGTTGAAGCTGTCCCATTGAGTGTGTATTTGAATTTTCGTCCAGTCGGATCGAATCCGGCAGAGCGAAGAAGTTCACCGATTGATCGGGTTTCATGTGCTTCGACAATGTCGTTGTCATGAAGGCGGGATGTCGGACCGGCGGCTTCGTTGTTGATGGTACAAAGTGGTGCAACAGCAATATCTTTATCATTGATGCGTACCTTTATAGAAGATTGCAGATCAATGACATCCGAAAGGCAGATCTGTGGTGTCAGACCATCCACGCCCGGTTCGATCATAATATGGCTGCCATTGGCAATGACGCTGTCAAGAGTGGCCTCAGCATCGTCTAACGTAAGTTTTGCCAGTGTACCCATGGTGCCCGGAATAAATTTTTTCGTACCATTCACCGTAAGCATAAGACCAAGACCGGGATGACCATTAAACTTTCTAAGGCTGATACCGGCATTAAGGAGCGCATCAGAAAGTGTGAGTTCCCGGAAGTTGAAAAGGCTGTATTCTTCATTGTTTACGAAAACAGAGAGAAAGTGAAGCGTATTGATGGAAGCTATTTTCAGAATGCCAAGAGGTGTAACGGCATCCGGGGAGCAGAGGTCTGGTGGGATAAGTTCGATACCATCAACGGATTCTGGCCGGCGTACCGCAACACGGCTGCCTGGCAGATTGAGTGATTTGGCAACAAGTTCCGGCAGATGAGGCGTCAGTGATCCACCACCGACGAGAAGTACGGCTTGCGGGGCTGTGCCGTTCAGCGCAAGTATTTGTTTGCCGATCGCATCAGCAAGTATTGTGACATTTGGCAGAATTGTATCAATGACTTCCTCACTGGACAGATTGTAGTCTATGCCGAGAATGTCACAGAAAGCTGCTCCTTTGCCATTGGCTATATCACGTTTTACTTGTTCTGCAATATTGAAATCAAGTAAGTATTGCTGGGAAATTGCCTCGGTGATTTCGTCGCCAGCTAGTGGAACCATTCCATAGGCAATGACAGAACCATTTTTCGTAATGGCAACGTCAGAAGTACCTGCACCGATATCAACAAGTACAAGGTTGAGATGGCGCATGGTTGGCGGAATGAGTACGTTAATAGCTGCGATTGGTTCAAGTGTGAGTGCTCGCATATCGAGCTTGGCAGCGCGCAGGGCTGACTGCATGGAGTCGATAACCTGACGCGGTAAAAAAGTTGCAATAACGGTTGTTACTGCGGTTTTGCCACGCTGCCCAACAAGGGTCTTGAGCTGTGTGCCATCCAGCGTATATTTGACGGTGCTGTAGCCAACGCAATAGTAAAGTGTCGGATCATCAATCGTGTTTGAGGAGGCGAGCTTGTGCTGTGCAGCCTGGACACCGGAAAAGTCAAGATCGCGTTCCTGCGCAGCCGTGATAATGCCGTCGGTTTCAAGTGTAGCGTCTGCTGTCATTGTATAAAGGGCGCGGCCAGCAGCGGCTACGGCAGCATGCTTTAGCAGGCCGACCTTTTGTTCAAGGGCTTTTTTGACGCTTTCCAGAATGGCAGCGACTTGTGGAACGTCGTGAATCTGGCCATCGAGCATGGCACGTGTCTTGTGCTCCTGACGCTCCGTTGCAATAATTTTGAGGCCTTTGTCTGTTGGTTCGGCGACAATGCCAATAACGCTGCGTGTACCAATATCAAGAGCGAAGAGCAGGTCCTTGTGTTTCTGTGGTGTGGTGGCAGGACTTGCCATTGCAGAGACCACAGTATTATCAGACTGCGGTTTTGACTGCAGATCTGATGTAGTATGTACAGTATCGGCTATATGGCCGGATCTTTTGTAATGATTATTTCTTTTTGCAGACATAAAAATCTCCTTACTTTTAAATAGAGGTTAATAGTATTATTTCGCGAATTCAGTAAGAGAATCCTTTGTCATTTATAAAAAATATATAGAAATGATAAAGGAATTTTGCTGGTGGTGGATTTTAGCCAAAATATTTAGTACAATAGAGGGTGTATTGTATAGATGTAAAGATTGGATGTGGTAAAGATGACAGGAAATAGAGAAGTTATTACAGGCAGTGATTTCAAACGAATGATTACAGGAGCTTATAGTGAATTCCTGCTGGAATATGAAAATATAAATCAGCTC
>JBAYAD010000112.1:0-8198 GCA_041669965.1 Selenomonadaceae bacterium | reverse complement strand
TGGCTATATTGATAATTATACAGAGTTGCTGCCAATATTGGAGGAACGCGGCATGAAGGCAACCTTGTTTATGGTCACAAATGATATTGGATTAGATGGTTATCTGACATGGGATATGCTTCGTGATATGCAAAGTCGCGGTATTGAGATTGGCAGCCATACGGCAAATCATCAGCCGCTTACAACACTAAACGACAAGGAGATTGGCGATGAGATCAAACTGTCAAAATTGTTGCTTGAATGGAATGGTATTCGTACAATTTATTTCTTTTCTTATCCGAATGGAGCCGTAAATGATACTGCAATAAAAGAATTAAAGCAAAATGATTATCTTGCAGCAGTTACGGGTGATGCCGGACTTAATACGTTCGGGACAAATCCCTATCTGCTGCAGCGAACGAATATAGCCCGGCCGCGTTTTGGATTAATGGAGTTTAAACTGAGACTTTTTAAAGCGGAGCTTTTTACAAGACTGGGTATCAAACAACATTGAGATCATATAGAAAGCTGGAGGGTTTAAAGAAACAATGAAATCGATAAGAAAAATTTTTATTTATGGGGTGACTACTTGTCTGCTTGCTGCAGGAGTTTCTTCGGCATCAGCAGAAAGTCATCTGTCAGACCGTGGTACAACAACCGTCGTAGCGCGTGGTACAGAGTTATCTAATACAGAAACGACAAGTCGAATACATGAAAAAGATACAAATGAAAAAAAGCAAAAGCCCGGAGTCAATACGATGAAGCCATGGAATGTTGAATCGGCAGATGTCGGGGGGACGTTGATTTTTTCGGATAGTCCGGAAGCCGTTGGGAGTGATGGTATCCTTTATAGTGATACGGTACAGGGAAAAGCCCGTATTCTCTATTACCATTTAAACAATACAGATACAAACAAGAAAATTGCTGTCGTATTGGAAAATCAGTCGGCAGATGATACTTCGGTTGTTATTACGCGTGGTGCCATGGGTGGACCAAGTGATGATTACCTTGATGTTGGCAAGATAACACAGACCAAGTATTTTGGTGAAGCGAAGTATGAAAGGATTTATATTGATGGTCATACGAAACGTCTTTTGCAGGCACAGATGGATCAGACAATTGTCAAACCAGGACAGCTCGTCTATGGAGTTTTTGATTTTACGGCGAAAAACCCGGTGCGAGTAACCGTTATCATGTACCCGGCCGATGCAGATCCGTATTTGTTTGTTGATACGGCCAAGGTACTGCCAAAAGATTCGCAGCGTCTGCGTGGTACTTTTGCTGGGATGGATCGTGTGATCATGAGCGAAAAAAGTTATAATCCAGAGCGTGACGGTGCAGTCTATGTTACGATTGGTGATAACAAAGTTGATCGCTATCGTACGGGAATTGATGCGACAGATGGCAGTATCGTGACGAATTATGGTAACTATGGTGTACTCTATAGTATTCATATTCCGACAAATGGACGGGAATACACCTCGTATTATCTGAGCCCGCGTGGCGGTGTCTATGCTGGAGCAATGACGGCACGTTCAGGAATGTTGGGAACTAAAAATCTTGTGCTCACACCAAGCGGTACAACTTTTTTTGGTGAAAAACCGGGATGCAACGATATGGCAGATCTTGGAACTTATAGTAATGTAAAATCTTTGTGGTTTGAATATTCCCCGCCAGGAGCGTCCAATCTTCCGGTAGATATCATTTTGCTGCCAGCAAAGTAGGATATACTTGCACAGCAATGGGAAAAAAGTTACAATGAATAGAGAAATCAAATTTGTACAGCAAGGAGGTTAAGAAGAATGAAACACATTAAGACGGTTAATAAGCCTTCCTTACAGCGTACTGTTCATACGGGCGGCTGTGGCGAATGTCAGGCATCCTGCCAGTCTGCATGCAAGACGTCCTGCACTGTAGGAAATCAGGTTTGTGAAAAATAATCAAGTGGCAGGAGGGCTGTGCAAACAGCCCTCTTTTCATGCTTGTATATTGGATTGATATGTACAAAAGATAAAGTTGAATTACGTAGCAGTATAGCAGATTATGTAATCGTAGGGATGAAAAGGAGAAATAATGAAAGCAAAAATACATAAGTTTCAACAGAATGGTATGTACATCCTGCTTGATGTTAATAGCGGAGCGGTTCATGCCATTGATAAAATGGTTTACGATATGATGGATGTTTTTAATGGTACAAATGATGCAGAAACCATCAAAAAATTTGCGGGTATGTATAGCCCCGAAGAACTTACAGAAGCGGTCGGCGAACTGCATAAGCTCATGGACAGACAGGAACTATTTGCGCCTGATATTGATGTACCACCGACATTCAAAGAAGAAGGTCTTGTCAAGTCGATGTGCCTCATGGTTGCACATGACTGTAACCTTCGCTGCAAGTATTGTTTTGCCGACACAGGGGATTTTGGTGGTGGGCGTGAGCTCATGAGCAAGGAGGTTGGCGAAGCAGCTGTCGAGTATATCATCAGTCACAGCGGGCAGCGCAAACATTGTGAAATTGATTTTTTTGGTGGAGAACCACTTATGAATATGCCGGTTGTAAGGCATGTGACTGCCTATGTTCGTAAGCGCGAAAAAGAAACGGGTAAGGTCTTTAAGCTTACGCTCACAACAAATGGTGTATTGCTTAATGATGAAAATATTAAATTCCTTAATGATAATACAATTAGTCTTGTTCTAAGCCTTGATGGCCGAAAAGAAGTCCATGACCGCATGCGTCCGAATATTGGCGGGCAGGGAACGTATGATAAGGTCGTCGAAAATTTCAAAAAAACCATCGCATCACGCGATGATAAAAACTATTATTTGCGCGGAACATATACGAAATATAATATGGATTTTACGGCAGATGTTCTTGATATGAATGATCAGGGATTTGACATTCTTTCTGTTGAGCCTGTTGTTGCAAAGGATGCACCTTATGCACTTACGGAGGAAGATTTACCGCAGATCCGCAGGGAATACGATAAGCTTACTGCAGCATATCTTAAGCGTCGTGAAGAAGGCAGGGGATTTTTCTTTTTTCATTTCAATATGGATCTTAGTAATGGTCCGTGTGTTGCTAAGCGTCTTTCTGGTTGTGGTGCTGGGCATGAATACTATGCAGTAGCTGCAAATGGCGATCTCTATCCATGTCATCAGTTTGTTGGCCGTGATAAATATCTTCTTGGCAATGTATTTGAAGGTGTAAAGAATCAAGAGCTTCCGCGGTATTTCCGTGAATCACATGTACTAAACAAAGAAAAGTGCCGTGACTGCTGGGCAAGATTTTTTTGCAGCGGCGGCTGCCATGCAAATGCAGATCTTTTTCATGGAGATATCCGGCAGCCTTATGAACTTGGCTGCGAAATCCAAAAGAAACGTCTTGAATGTGCCATTATGGTGCAGGCAAGCATTGCGTTGGAAAAAAAATAAGAAAACAGCTTGAGAAACTTTTAATAAATGGGTACTTTGAACAGGGAAAACCTAATGCAAAGTGTCCGTTTTTAATAGATCGTTATGCTTGAATTTGATAGGCGGCATGGATTGTTTGACAAACAGGAATTTTGAATTGTTTAGCAGGAAATAAACGGTGTAAAGCCTTGATTTACAAGGACTTTTTCTTGTTACGTATTTATACAAAATATTTCGACAATTAATTCTTTTACCTATATTATAATTATCAAAATTTATGGAGAAAACATTGACAATAAGGTAAAATTTATTGTACTATAAGAGAGTAATAGATACATATTTTCCGAAGGTTTTCACCTGAGGTGTCTGGTGTTCGTCGAAAAGGCTTTGCCGGGTGGTTCAGTATAAATAAAATCTGAGCAAGCTCAGGAAATTTAAAAAAAATTAGGGGGTATTTTCACAATGGCAGTAAAAGTAGCTATTAATGGTTTTGGACGTATTGGGCGTCTTGCATTCAGACAGATGTTTGGTGCAGAAGGGTATGAAATTGTTGCAATCAACGATTTAACAAGCCCTAAGATGCTTGCACACTTACTAAAATATGATTCTTCACAGGGCAGATATGCTTTAGGAGATAAAGTAACTGCAGGAGAAGATTCGATCACGATTGATGGTAAGAAAATTACAATCTATGCAAAAGCAGATGCATCCCAGTTGCCTTGGGGCAAACTTGATGTAGATGTAGTTCTCGAATGCACAGGCTTCTACACTTCCAAAGAAAAAGCTTCTGCACATATCAAAGCAGGTGCTAAGAAAGTTGTTATTTCGGCTCCGGCTGGTAATGATCTTCCTACAGTTGTATTCAATACGAATCACAAGATTCTAAAAGCAAGCGATACAGTTGTTTCTGCAGCTTCCTGCACAACAAACTGTTTAGCTCCTATGGCCGATGCGCTTAATAAATTAGCTCCAATTCAGAGTGGTATCATGACAACAATCCATGCTTACACTGGTGATCAGATGACGCTTGATGGTCCGCAGAGAAAAGGCGATCTTAGAAGATCCCGTGCTGCAGCTGTTAATATCGTTCCGAATTCCACTGGTGCTGCTAAAGCAATTGGTCTTGTTATTCCTGAATTGCTTGGCAAACTCATTGGTTCTGCACAGCGTGTTCCGACTCCAACAGGTTCGACTACGATTCTTATTGCAGTTGTAAAGGGCAAAGTCACTGTAGACGGTATTAATGCTGCTATGAAGGCTGCTGCTACTGAATCTTTCGGTTATAACACAGATGAAATCGTATCCAGTGATGTTATTGGCATGCGTTTTGGTTCTCTCTTTGATGCTACGCAGACGATGGTTTCAGCATTACCAAATGGTGATACGCAGGTACAGGTTGTTTCATGGTATGATAACGAAAACAGTTACACGAGCCAGATGGTTCGTACAATCAAGTATTTTGCTGAACTCGCATAATCTAAGTTCATAAGATTTTTAAGATCTCTAGAGGTCCGGCCTTAGTTTGGGCCGGGCCTATTTTAATATGGGAGGTTTCATGATGAATAAAAAAACAATTGAAGATATTAATGTAGACGGTAAAAGAGTATTTGTGCGTGTGGATTTTAATGTTCCTATGGATGAAAATCAGAATATCACAAATGATACACGTATTCGTGCCACACTTCCTACAATAAATTACTTGCTTGACCATAATGCAGCTGTTATTCTTGCTTGTCATATTGGGCGCCCGAAAGGTGAAAGAGTTGCAAAATTTTCAGCAAAACCGGTTGTGCCTCGTCTTGCTGAACTCTTAGGCAAAGAAGTAAAGTTTGCGGATGACTGCATCGGTGCTCCGGCTGAAAAAGCTGTAGCAGCGTTGAAGCCAGGTGAAGTTCTTTTGCTTGAAAATCTTCGTTATCATAAAGAAGAAGAAAAAAATGATCCGGAATTTGCTAAAAAACTTGCTTCACTTGCTGATTTTGCGGTTGATGATGCTTTTGGTGTTTCTCACCGCGGACATGCGTCTAATGAAGGTATAACGAAATACATCGAAACGGTTGCCGGTTATCTTATGGGCAAAGAAATCAAGTTCATAGGGCAGACAATGGCAGATCCGAAACGACCTTTTGTTGCAATCATTGGCGGGGCGAAGGTATCTGATAAGATTGGTGTTATTTCTAACATGATCGAAAAAGTTGACACAATTATTATTGGCGGTGGTATGGCGCATACGTTTGATGCGGCTAAAGGCTATGGCATCGGTAAATCCCTCTGCGAACCTGATAAAATGGATCTTGCTCTTGAACTGCTTAAAAAAGCAGAAGCAAAGGGCGTAAAGGTTATTTTGCCGGTTGATCTTGTAATCGCAGATGACTTTGCCGCAGATGCAAATACGAAGATCGTTGATGTTGATAAAGTAGATCCTGCATGGCAGGCTCTTGACAGCGGCCCGAAGACTTCTGCACTTTATACGGAAGCACTTAAAGGGGCGAAGACAGTTGTCTGGAACGGACCTATGGGTGTATTCGAATTTGATGCATTTGCAAAGGGTACTGAAGCCGTTGCAAAGGCGGTTGCAGAGGCAACGGAGAAAGGCGCAATCAGCATTGTTGGTGGTGGCGATTCAATTTCAGCTCTCAAGAAAACGGGATTGTCTGATAAGATTTCACATATTTCTACTGGCGGCGGTGCAACGCTTGAATTCCTCGAGGGTAAGATTCTTCCAGGTATTGCGGCTATCGCTGATAAGTAAGGTCGTTTAAGAAAATTATAAACGTTTGCATGAAGACATTTGCTGGGCTTTGCCTTATGCTAAGTTCGGTGAAGCCTGCTTGTGTGAAAAAATAAGGAGGAATTTTTAATGCGTACACCTATTATTGCTGGGAATTGGAAAATGAATAATACAATCGCTGCTGGAATAAAACTGGTGAATGATCTTGCGGTACTTGTAGCTGATACAAAGAAGGTAGACATCGTTGTATGCCCTACAGCAACAGCACTTGCTGCTATTACAACTGCTGCTAAAGACACAAATATTCATGTTGGTGCACAAAATGTGCATTGGGAAAAAAATGGTGCATTTACTGGTGAAATTTCCACAGAAATGCTTACTGAAATCGGTGTTGAATATGTTGTTGTCGGGCATTCCGAACGCCGTGAATACTTTGGTGAAACAAACGAAGGCGTCAATAAACGTGCAAAAGCAGCTTTTGCTGCTGGGATTACACCTATTATCTGCTGCGGAGAATCTCTTGAAATCCGTGAAGCGGGAACTTTTCTTGAATATGTTGCTGGTCAGATTAAAGCAGCGCTTGCTGGTTTCACAGCTGGTCAGGTTGCAGAACTTGTTATTGCGTATGAACCCATCTGGGCAATTGGTACAGGTAAGACAGCTACGTTCGAACAAGCTGAAGAAGTTTGTGCACATATTCGTAAGACGGTTGATGCGGAATTTGGTAAAGAGTCAGCTGACAAAGTCCGTATCCAGTATGGCGGCAGTGTAAAGCCTGCAACAATCGCAGGCCTCATGCAGAAACCTAATGTTGATGGTGCCCTCGTTGGCGGTGCTGCTCTTAAGGCAGATGACTTCAGCAAAATTGTTAAATTTTAATGAAGAATGAGGTAATAAAATGGCAAAATTGAAAAAGGCTCCAGTTGCATTGATTATTATGGATGGCTGGGGAATTGGCGACATGCAGGATCCCAATAATGCGATTGCAGCTGCCAAAACCCCGATTATTGATGGTCTTATGGTAAAATACCCTAAGACACAACTCAAATGCTCCGGTGAAGCTGTAGGTCTTCCGGATGGGCAAATGGGCAACTCCGAAGTTGGTCATACGAATATTGGTGCGGGCCGCATTATCTATCAGGAACTTACCCGTATCACGAAAGCGATCAAGGAAGGAACGTTTTTTGAAAATGAAGCTTTTCAGACGCTGGTTGCTTTGGTAAAGAAGCACAACGGTGCATTACATCTAATGGGACTTCTTTCTCCTGGCGGCGTGCACAGCCATAGTACCCATCTTTATGGGCTTCTCGAACTTGCAAAAAAAGCAGGAATTAAGGAAGTCTATATCCATGGTTTCCTTGATGGTCGTGATGTACCACCTTCGAGCGCTGCAGGATATATTGCTGATCTTGAAGCGAAAATCAAGGAGATTGGTGTTGGCAGTATTGCTACGCTTTCAGGACGTTACTATGCAATGGATCGTGATAAACGGTGGGATCGTGTCAGCAAAGCTTATGAAGCAATTGCAATGGCAGAAGGTACTGCTGCAGCTACGGCGGCCGAAGAAATTAAGGCATCTTACAAGGCGGGTAAAACAGATGAATTTGTTGTCCCGGCTGTTATCGGCGGCTATAAAGGCATGAAGAGCGGTGACGGTGCGATATTCTTCAACTTCCGTCCGGATAGAGCACGTGAACTTACACATGCGTTTACGGATACGGCATTTGACGGTTTTGAACGCGAAGAAAATCTTAAGGTTGATTTTGTAACGATGACGCAGTACGAAGAAGGTATGAATGTAAAAGTTGCATATACTCCACAGACGATTGCCAATACGCTGGGAGAAACGATTCAGAAAAATGGTCTGACACAGCTTCGTATTGCTGAAACGGAAAAATATGCACATGTAACGTTCTTTTTCAATGGCGGGGTTGAACAGCCATATAAGGGCGAAGATCGTATTCTTGTTCCATCACCGAAGGTTGCAACGTACGATCTTCAGCCGGAAATGAGTGCGATTGAAGTGACAGATAAAGCTGTTGAGGCAATCCAGTCTGAAAAATATGACTTTATTATA
>JBAYAD010000111.1:0-8215 GCA_041669965.1 Selenomonadaceae bacterium | reverse complement strand
GTAAAGAAATTTATTAATGAAAATTACGAAGGTGCGCTTGTTCCGGCCTGGTAAGAAATATTAATTAAAAAATAAGGATGATTTGTTTCTTTTTGGAGAGGCAAATTCCTTTTGTTCATTTATTTTACGTATGGATGAGGTGGAAAAACCATGAAATTTGAGGAAGATCAATTATTAATAGAACATTTTCGGCAGAGTATACAATTTCCTACTGTTTCAAATGAAGATACGGAAAAAGTAAATTGGTCTGCATTTAAAGATCTGCATCAATATTTAAAAAAGACCTATCCGGTAATATATCGGACTTTCACAAAAACCGATGTTGGGAAAGCAGGGCTGCAGTTTTGCTGGAAAGCAGAACATTCACGAAAGCCACCAATTCTTCTCATGGCGCATCAGGATGTGGTGGAGATCGGAGACCCGTCTCGGTGGAAATACCCACCATTTTCGGCAACACTGGCTGACGGCTGTATATGGGGGCGGGGAACCGTAGACTGTAAATCACTTCTGATAGCAGAAGTGGAAGCAGTAGAAGAACTTTTTGCTGGCGGGTTCCGACCAGATTACGACCTGTACTTGTCTTTTGGCTACAGTGAAGAAGTATATATGAAAAATGTGCCCAATGGAGCACAGCTTCTGGCTGATCATTTAGAAGATCAGGGTGTAAAAATAGGCTGTATCTTTGATGAAGGCGGAGGTATCAGTAAAGAAAAAAATGGTAAACTGGTGGCACGCATTGGACTTGGAGAAAAAGCTGCCGTAAACTTTGAAATTTATAAAGACTCTGCCGGCGGTCATTCCAGTAAACCCGGATCGGGTACGGCGGTAGGCGCCGTGGCCAAGGCTATTGTCGCAATAGAGGGGAACCCGTTCCCTTATCGTCTGACACCGCTGGTGATAAAGCAACTGCAGGCAGATGCCACGGTAAAAGAGGGCGATGTAAAACGAATTTATGGAGACCCGGAACAATACTGGGATGAACTTTGCGATCTGGCTAAAAAAGATAATGCTCTTGACGCAATGCTTCATACCACGATTGCTTTTACAATGACTTCCGCCAGTGAACAACCGAATGTACTTCCTTCGCATGCTGCTGCCGTAATGAGCTGCCGCATCCTGCAAGGTGATACGGTACAGTCGGTGCAGGATTATTTTGCCGCATTTTTGCCAGAAGGTGTTCGTATCCGTCATATTTCGGGAAAAGATCCAGCGGCGACATCACTTCCCGAAGGCACATATTACAGTCTTACAGAGAACGTACTGAAAAAACTGTATGGAGAGGATATTATCCTCATACCGTTTCTGTGCCTTGGTGCTACGGATTCCCGCTATTATGCGCGGACGGCAGAAAATACATTTCGCTTTGATGGCCTGTACCGCGATAGCCGGTGGAGTGAGGCGCATCAGGTAAATGAAAAAATTCCTGGTGATTTGTTAACAACGGGTAAGCAGTTTTTCAAATTGTTACTGACAACCTACTAGAAGTAAAGCTGCCATACAATTAGATGGTGTTGGGGATGCAGATACGGATAAAAGACTGCATGTGATTGTTTTGTGTGGCACCATGGTGGATATCTGCTTTAAATGGCTGTATAATAAATAGTGGGGTAAGCAATTTATTTTTTTGCTTACCCCACTATTTATTATACAGCTTGTTTAGTTTAAGAGAAAATATAGTACAGGATTGATAGTTATTTTTTTATCGCCCAGCGCAGTTTGGCAGAATGTGCACGACTGTTGATGTGACATTCTTCTGACGATGGTCGAATTGGATCAGGTGCTATTTCACGATAAATGCCTTCGCGAAAAAAACGCTTAAAAGATTTTTTGATGCGGCGATCTTCACCTGAATGGAATGAAAGTATGGCAACGCGTCCTCCCGGAGCAAGAACATCAGGAAGTTTTTCTAAAAATTCATCTAACACTTCAAACTCATTATTAATATCGATGCGCAATGCCTGAAAAGAGCGCTGGCAGGATTTTTTGATCTCATCTTCACTGATTTTGGAAATGTCTTTTAAAGCATTTTTGATAAGATCTCGAAGCTGCGTTGTTGTAGATAGGTCAATTCCTCTTTTTATAGCAGAAATAATAGCATGTGCAATTACTTTGGCATGGGGTTCGTCAGCGTATTCGATCAACATATTTTGTAAGTCATCCAGTGTCATTTCTCTTAAATGTCGTGCTGCAGAATCGCCCGTTTTGGGATTAAGCCGTAAGTCCAAAGGACCTTCCGTCTTGAAGGAGAAACCTCTTTCGGGGTTGTCTATTTGCATAGAAGAAACGCCTAAATCTGCCAGAACAAAATCCAATGGGCCTGATTCGGCAGCAAGCTGATCGATTTTGGAAAAGTTCATCTGTTTGATTTCCAGAATTTCGGAACCATACCCTAAATGTTTTAACCGGTCTTTTGTGCGCGGTAATTCAATAGGATCTACATCAATGGAATATAAGTGACCCTTTGATTTTAAGCATTTGAGTATCTCTAACGTGTGACCGCCGTATCCTAATGTTGCATCTAATCCGGTTTGTCCGGGTATGATTTGCAGAAATTCCAGGATTTCTTTAACGCAAATTGGAATATGCATACCGGCAGGGGTACTGCCCTTTTGAATAATCTTTGTCACAGTATCTGCATATTGCTCGGGGTGCAGTTCTTTGTATTTTTCTTTGAAAGTCTTTGGGTGAGTGCCTTTATATCGAATGCGGCGCTGATGTTTGGGCGTGTTCTCATCCAATGTGTGATCTAAGCCCATAGTTTTTCCTCGCTTTTATCATATATTTAGTGCTGTTATTACTAGTTATATGATAGCAGGTACAATTTATTAAAGCAACATTACAAAAAAGTAGTGCAATATGAGTGATGCAAGAACATTTTGCGAAAACAATTTTTGTACTGAAGCCGAATACTAAAATAAAAATTTATTACAAGTGAAATGCCAGTGATTTGCTGGAGAAATGACTTTAATAAATAACTTTTAACAAAATTGAAAATACATAATATAGAAAATTTGTACGTATGATGATATGATATGAGAATGCAATTATACAAAATACGAACAGGAGGCAGAAATTTAATGAAAGATAATAAGCAAATTACTTGGCAGGCACTAGCTTTAATGGCATTTATAACAGTATGGGGATTTGGTAATGTTGTAAATGGTTTTGCAAATCAGGGTATGAAAGTTATTTTTACCTGGATTGTAATGTTTGCATTCTACTTTATTCCTTATGCACTTATGGTTGGTGAAATGGGTTCGACGTTTAATACCAGTCGAGGCGGTGTGAGTTCCTGGATTCGATCAACTTGTGGAGCGAAACTGGCTTTTTTGGCGGGTTGGACATATTGGATTGTGCATGTTCCATATTTAGCACAAAAACCACAGCAAATATTGATTGCTCTTGGCTGGGCAGTAGTTCCGGATGGCAGCCTGATAAAGGCTTTAACCCCAATTGTTCTTCAATCAGCCTGTTTGATTGTCTTTTTTATTTTTTTATGGGTTGCATCCCGGGGAATAAATTCTTTAAAGAAAATCGGTTCGGTTGCAGGGTCAGCTATGTTTGTTATGTCCATGCTTTACATTGTATTAGCGTTGGCAGCACCTTCCATTACTACAGCGAAAACATATGCGATTACTTTTGATTTTGCCACATTTATTCCGGATTTTAATTTTGATTATTTGACAACTTTGGCTATTTTGGTTTTTGCTGTTGGCGGCTGCGAAAAAATATCTCCTTATGTCAATAATATGAAAAATCCGTCACGGGATTTCCCGCGAGGCATGATTATTCTCGCCGCTATGGTGGCGATTACTGCATTGCTGGGATCATTTGCTATGGGGCTTATGTTTGATACAAATGATATTCCGCGAGATCTTATGATGAATGGTGCATATTATTGTTTTCAAAAATTAGGTATATATTATGGCGTTGGCAACCTGTTTCTTGTTATTTATGCAGTTGCCAATGCGCTAGCCTATATGTCGGCTCTGGCATTTTCAATTGATGCCCCAATAAAAGTTCTTTTGGCAGATGTAGATAATCGGTTTATTCCGGCTGCGCTAACAAAAACAAATGCAAATGGTACTCCGGTTAATGGCTACAAGTTAACAGCTGTATTGGTTTCTGCACTTATTATGATTCCGGCGATAGGAATCGGCGATATGACATCACTATTCAACTGGTTAATGCGTCTTAATGCTGTGGTTATGCCGCTTCGTTATTTGTGGGTATTTGTTGCTTATATGGCATTGAAAAAAGCAGCAGAAGGGCGCTTTTCGTCTACGTATCATTTTGTGAAACAAAGAAGCATCGGGTTTTTTGTGGGATTATGGTGTTTTGGATTTACAGCTTTTGCTTGTATTATGGGGATGTTTCCGCATAATGTAGAACTCTTTTCAAGTGAATGGATTTTCCAGATGTCGCTAAATATTGCAACACCAATTGTTTTATTGGGATTGGGTTTGATTTTACCGATGCTGGCAAAAAATTCAAAATCATAATATGTGAAGTTTATAGGAAAAAAGCGATTTTTTGAAGTGAACTAGTACAAATCGACATTCCAAGAAAGCCTCCTATCGTAGGATAATAAAACTACGATGGGAGGCGATTTTTATGGAAAAAAGTCAAAAAATAAAGTGTTTATAAAGATACTGATTTAGTACGAAAGGCCTCAATCATTTCACTAGTGAGACTTATTTGCAATGGGTCTTCTTGTATAATGTTTTCACGATTTTTCCAAACAGCAAGAGATAACTCATCTTCTTGAAGAGTTACTTTATCATTACCATCAAGTTCAGCAAAAAAACCAGCAAGTAAAGTATTAGAAAAAGGCCATGGCTGACTTTTATAAAATGTAAGATTTTTTACTTTTAATCCGACTTCTTCCATAACTTCACGTCGAACAGTTTGTTCAAAGCTTTCACCAATTTCGGTAAATCCAGCAACAAGAGCATGACGTGCATTGGTGCGATTAGCATATTTGGTAAGTAATAAACGATCACCATTATATATGCCAACAATGATGGCCGGGGAAATTGTTGGATAAACTTGAAGCCCACAATTTTCGCAATAAAGCATACGTTCTTTGATTGATTTTTTCATGAATTTTCCGCAATGACTACAAAATTTATGTTGTGTATACCATTGATTTAGTTGATATCCAACAATTCCGGCAAAAGAACGCCAATATTTAGATTCTGAGCGTAATTTTTGTATACTGGCATATGTCCAACCGGGAATAGTATTAAGATTGGGTTTATTTACAAGAAAATAATTTGTGCAATCAATAGTAAATAAAAATTGAGCGTTTTCTACAAGTTTAGGATCGCTAGATGAAAAATCAGCAAAATTTGGATACCATAAATGATCACTGTTTTCGCGGACAAGAATATTATTTTTTTCGTAAGCTAAAAAAATATCGTTGTTGTTAGCTCGTTTGTTTTCAAATTTATTATTAAATACCTTGGGATGGATATCTTGAATCATAAAAATCCTCCATACATATACTATTTTTTTTCTTGTGTTTTTGAAAAATCAAAAACTTCTTTGGACCATATTCGTGACCATTCACCAAAGGGGAGTAATAACCCCATAAGGTCTTTTCCTCTTGTGGTTAATTGATAACCATCAAGGGTACGTTCTATAATATCAGCTGTTCTTAATTCTTTAATGCGACGGTTCAATATTGAAGGAGAAATTGATTCGCACCTTTCCTGAAGTTCTCTGAATGTAGTGGGGCCTTTCTGTAAATTCCAGATGATACCCATAGCCCAATTTCTACCTAAAAAATCAAAAAGAGCCATAATTGGAAGCCCGGATTTTGAGCCCCTAACCGGTTTACCAGGACATGGAACGGACATAGTACTCCTCCTTTATAAAATAAATTTTTATAAATATCCATCATCTCTTAGAGTATAAAAGATGATGGACTTATGATACTTATTGTATTACTTATTTGACAGTTTTTCAATTAATGGTTGTCCGGCAATACCAATACTGTCAGGGTCATATTCTTCGATAAAGACAGTAAAAGAACTTGGTTGTGAATTAGTGACTTCGGCTGCCGCAGCAGTTAGTTTTTCAATTAGTAATTTCTTCTTTTCTGGTTGAGTTTTTTTCATTTGCATTGTAATTACTGGCATCAAAACACATCCTTCATAAATTTTATTGCATGCACGCTACATATATTATAGCATGCTATCTTTTTGATAGCAACACAAAAACACATTGCTTTCAAGTAGTACGAAAACAAATATAAAATTAAAAAAAGGTAGTACCAGCGAAGTTGCAAGTTATAAAATAAACGAGGTTTTAACTTTTCAATTGATGATATCTTCGTAAATACTACTTCCATATGTGGATTTTACAAAAAAGACCCGGTTTTTGCCGGGTCTTTCAAATCAGCTGGTGGCACCAAGCCTGTTATTAAAGCCGCATAGCAGCTTCTGCAGCGAGTGGTGAACGTTCACATTCTTCCGGCAGCATAGTAACTTGAAAGCATAGTTTTGATCCTATCATTTTTTCGCCGGCATAGCTCAGTCCGTTTGATTGACTATCTAAGAGCGGATTATCAATTTGAGCGGGATCGCCCAGCAAAATGATTTTTGTGTTGCGCCCAGGACGCGTTAAAACGGCTTTTGCCTGACGTGGTGTTGAATTTTGCATCTCGTCAAAAATAACCCAATAATTTTGTAACGATCGTCCTCGCTGATAGGCGAGTGCTTCGGTTTGGAGCACGCGCTGCTCGAACATCATTTGTATCGTATCTTCTATTTTGGTAAATTCTTTTTCTTCATTGCCGGAATTTGTTGACAGCAGGGTAAATAAATTGTCCTTTATCGCTCTCATATACGGTTCGATTTTTTCTGCTTCAGTGCCGGGAAGATAGCCGATTCCTTCATCGAGCATTGCGTTGGGCCGACAGATTAACAAGTGCTGATAGCGGCGGGGCTGAACTTCCATATAGTTGTGAAGGCCAACCGCCAGAGAATAAAATGTTTTGGCTGTGCCTGAAATTCCTTTCAGGATTACAAGGGGAGCTTCGTTTGCATCCATCATAAGGCATTCCTGCATAAAGATCTGCCCGACATTTCGCGGAGTCACACCAAATGGCATTTGGGTTCGGTAGCGCAGATGGACAATGACTTTTCCGTCAAACCGTCCGAGTGCAGTATGCTGGTCGTTGTCTGTGGATTTTATCAGCAGAAACTGGTTAATGACAAATTTTTGTATGATGAGAGTTTGTGCAATTGCGTCGAATACGAGAAGTTTATCCGGCGTGATGACTTGCTGGTCATCTTTGTGAAAAGCGTCAATTACCGAACTTGTAGTATAGGCCGTGACTCGCCCTGTATATTGTTCTTCAATCCGGGAAACTTTGTCATTGCGAAAGTCCTCTGCTTGAATGCTCAGGATTGAGGCCTTGACACGCATATTAGTATCGCGGCTGACAAGAATCGTTGGTTTGTTTTCTTCAGATAAACCCTTGCAAACCTGTAAGATGCGGTTATCCGCATTTTCTTTATTCCAATAGGGTGGCATGCTTGTGGCTATATGATTTGTTTCGAGAATCAGGATACCGCCCTGGTCGTTGATTGGCACACCTTGCAGCAAATTTCCCTGTGTGCGCAAATGATCGATGATTCGGCTGACTTCACGGCTGTTAGCACCACGCTCCGTAGATTCTTTCTTGAATTTGTCCAGTTCTTCAATTACAATTTCGGGCAAGACAATGGTATGTTCATTAAAGGCATATAGTGCATTTGGTGCATGTAACAGTACATTGGTGTCAAGGACATAATGCTTTTTCATAATAGCAGCCCCTTCATATAGAGAATATACCTTTCTGCTTACAGTATATAGTTTTTCAAGGAGCAGCATATTAAGGATTGATTAAGATTATGTTAAACGCAGGCAGACAAATAAAAATAAATAAAACTAAAAAGCAGCTGATTATTTGAAAGAAGTATTGACAAGACGTGAAAAAGAAAGTATAGTATGAATTGCGTGTGGTACGTACCACTGGAGGTGATGAGATATGCAGCAAATTGATAAAGACAGCAAGCTGCCATTATATTGCCAATTGATGCAGATTATTATCCAGGAGATTGATAATCATATGGAAGTCGATGAGTGTTTGCCATCGGAACGGGATTTTTGCAGCAAATATGATTTGAGCCGTTCAACTGTAAGACAGGCATTTTTAGAATTGGCG